>NZ_LBIZ01000084.1:0-49040 GCF_028128665.1 Bradyrhizobium sp. CCBAU 45384 | reverse complement strand
TTCGGGATATCTTTCGGTGCCGTACCGAATGTTGGGGTGCCATGCCATTGACGGTTGCTTTCATTATTGCGCCGCAACGTCATCCGGCAGTAGTTTACCTCATTGCGCGCATATCATCGAGACGGATGGTGCTTGCGGAAGCGGCGATCTCGAAACGAGGTTCGCGATGACCTCCAGGTGCTCGATCAGGCGGCTCGGCGCGCTGCTCGTCGCTTTTTTTCTGACCATCTGGCCGTTGGTTCCTCCGGTACGTGCTATTGAGGGCGCTGCGAAGGTTGGCGTAGTGTCCTTTGGCCTGTATGGGGATCAAGGCGTGTTTAGATCCGAGGCGACCGGCGCGGCTCAGGTCGTGGCCGACCGTTTTGAGACTGGACCGATCAACGTGGAGTACAATTCCAAGAAAGGCGGAAGCGCAACGATCGAAGCTCTGACCAAGTCGTTGCAGACGGCAGCCAACCGCTTGGATCCCGAGAACGATGTTCTCTTTTTGATTCTCACCTCGCATGGCTCTCCTGATGGCCTTGCAATCAAGGCGGGGCGGCTGACAGAAACGCTTACACCATCTCGTCTCCGGGACATGCTCGCGAAGACAGGTGTGCGACACAAGGTGGTGGTCATCTCGGCTTGTTATTCGGGGGTTTTTATTCCGCGCCTGGCGACTCCCGATGTGCTGGTCATCACCGCGGCCGATGACAAGCATCCGTCGTTCGGCTGCCAGGACAAGGCCAAGTGGACCTATTTTGGGGACGCGTTTTTCAATGTCGCGCTCCGGAAAGCCGTCAGCCTGAAGGATGCGTTTCTCGATGCGCGCTCACTCGTCCGGAAGCGAGAATTGCGAGAACATTTCGAGCCGTCGAATCCACTCATGGCGGGCGGTGCAGACGTGCTGCCATTGCTCGTCGGACGCCCTTGAACAACGGGCCGTGAGCGCAGAGGCTATTGCTCGCGGGCGCATCGCCGTTTCCGGTCACCCCCGATAAGCAGACTATTTGGCTACCCGCTTAGACTTCGCATTCAGGCCCATGAGCCGGCATCGCTCCAATCAAGCGGCGATACTTGTCAGGCTCCTTAGCGGCCGTAGGGGAAGCAGCGGTTGCGATCGAGTGTGAGACCGAAATGCGCTCCCAGTGCAGCGATGGCCGCGTCCTGCTGCGGGTAAGGATCGGCATTGGATGCGGCAACGATGATGATCCGGAACCCGCCGCGATCCTTGCCACCCGGTGGCAGCATCGCTGTAGTCAGTGCATTGCCCTCCCTGTCGCGCAGCGTGAGGAAAAGCGGCATCTCTCGCTGTATATGGGCCTCGAGGCCGATGTCGCGCTCGATCGCGTTGGGCCGCTCGGGACGCCAGGACTGGACTGCCTTCTCCCGCTCGCGGCGGAAATATTTCTCAACTGTGTGGCCCATCAGGCGCGACTCATGCATCGCTTCACCTTCCGTCTCGATACGGAACCAGGTCTTGCCCTTCGGCGCGTCGCAAACATACTGCATTTCGTCCGTCCTGCGATCGCCGCAATTCTAGGGCGGCGGGCCTGCAAAGCCAATATGAGACTCGCCCCCGTGTATAGCGCTGCACGATCAGAGGGGCTAAGAGTTCTTGATTGGACGTTGAAGTTCTAGGGAGCCCAAACAATACTAGGTCGACGGAATAATCCTCTTCAAGGAGCGTCCCGATGCCTGACGTAAGGGAAAAGCAACGCGAAGCCCGCCGGAAGACCATTCGCCAATGGGCGAAGCTTCCGAAGGATAAACGGCAATCTATGGACGGGATTTCTGAATTCGCCAGGACCGCCGCTCAGCAGAACGAGAACGCATTCGTCCGCAGTCGTCGCGATCCGTATCAGAAGATCATGGGATGGCTATTGCCGCGTGCTCATCTCTGAACGACTGAGTCCTCTGCATGTCCTTCGAAGGCGACATCGAAATTTCGGCAAAGTCATCGAATGTCCCGCCGTGTCCGAACCCCCGGCAGGGCCGTCACAAAGCGACGAGATAACTGTGAAGCTGAAAGCAACCATTATCGTCGTAGCGCTGCTAGCTACAACGGCTGCACATGCCGAGACGATCGATCTGAAATGCTGGGCGCGGGGCCTTACGGGTGGCGAGCGCAACTCGGTCTACATAAGCGGGGAACAGGTTACCGTTAATCTGGACGAGGGGACGATGCACTCTCGGACATTCGGAAGCAATTTGGCCGTCCACGTCACGGATACGCACTTGTTCTTTGAGACGGCGCTTACCCTCGGCAACATTTGGCAACATCTGTTCGACCCGACCGCTGTCTGGCAAGGTTTCATCAACCGCGTCGACGGCACGCTTAAGGCGCATAAACGCGACGGCACTGTTATCAGCGGGCACTGCCAGCTGGTCGGCTGAACGTGCCCATGTCGCGGATGGTTCAATCGCGTCTGTTTAGTCCTGCCGCGATGGCTTCCGGGCAGACCCGATGAGCGGACATATTCAGTGCTCATCGTTAGGTCTCAAACGGGTCCACTAGGAGACATCAACGCTTTCTTCGCCGCCGAACTGTACTTGCGATTTCCGCCGCTGCATTCTGAAGTTCGCCGAGATGACGGGCCGCGAACGCTTCGATGGAGAATGCGTTCTTGAGCCACAGCATATTGATCGCTCCCAGCACGCGGGGTCCGTCCAGCAGGGGAACAGAAATTGAAAACAGGCCGTCTGAGTGCGGCGGTCCGCTATAGTAGCCTCCTGTGTGCATGGAGTTCCGTATGCCATAACCGCGCGCCCGAACCTCATCGAGAATGGCACTCAGCCGCGCAGGTTCGCGCGCCAGCCGATCTTCCGGGCGGGTGGACGCGCGCAGCAAGCCAATAACGCGCTGACGTTCTTTCGCAGGACAGTACGCAAGATAAGCCGTCTCCACAGCAGACCATAACCAGTTTACCGGCAATCCTATGCGCTCCTGCTGCAACAGGAACGGGCTCCGCGCTCGGGTTGTCTCGCAGATCTCCATGTGATCGCCGGCAGGCACCATCAAATCTGATGGCCAAGATACGCGCTCGCATAATCGGTCCAAAATCGGAGCCGCGACTTCCGCAATCTTGTCGCGATGTTCACGGTGCGACGGCGCATGCTGCGAAAGCATCGCGCCGATGCGATAACGGCCGTCGCCAAGCCGTCGCGTGACGATGCCCGACCGAGCGAGGGTGTGGAGGATCCGAAGCAGGCTGGGCTTGGAGATGCCGGTCAAAATGTAAAGTTCTTGAAGCGAGGAGTCCGGCTGCATTTGCAGCGCCTGAAGCACCTGCAGCCCTCGCTCTAGGCTCTTGATGATTTTAGGTCCCGCCACCAGAGTTCCGTCCATTCAGATTCCACATTGTGGAACACGGCGTTTCACATTGTGAAACGCACGTCGATTTTTATAGCGTCTTTCGTCGACCCGCTGGAAAGTCATGTGCCTGCAGGTTGCGGATTGAGAGTTCATCCCTTGATGGAGACTTCCATGACACCTCGCCAGTTTAGTCACAGAACTGTATTGCCGATCGCGGCCGTAGCGCTTTTGATGGCTTCTAGCCTACCGATTTCAGCACAATCCTTTCCTTCTGGGACTATTCGATTCGTGGCGCCGAACTCGGCCAGTACGCCGCCCGACATTATAAGCCGGATCATTTCAAAGGAATTGGCGGAATCGGAAGGCTGGCGCGTGATCGTCGAGAACCGCCCCGGGGGCGTCACGACCATTGCTGCGACCGACGTCCTGAACCAGCCGGCGGACGGCAACAGCCTCTATGCGATGTCGGTGCCATCGGTCGCGGCACCGTCCCTGTTGCCCAAAATCGCGTTTGACCTCGACAAAGATTTCGATCCCGTCATAAAGGCGACCGTATCCTACAATGTGCTGGTGGTGAATCCGTCCGTGCCGGCTACGACAGTGGCGGAGCTGGTCGCCTTGCTGAAAAGCCAGCCGGACAAGCTGACGTTTTCCTCGGGGGGGGGTTCGGCACGCCCGCGCATCTGATCGGCGAGCAGTTCAAGCAGCAGACCGGTACGCGCGCCCAGCACGTTCCATACGCGCAATTTTCGCAAGCAATCGGCGACCTGCTCAACGGCACCAACGCCTTCCAGTTCATCACCATTTTGCCCGTGGTAGACCTGATCAAGACCGGCAAGCTGCGGGCTCTGGCAGTGACTGGTCCGAAGCGCGTGCCGGCCCTTCCTGACGTGCCAACCATCGTCGAAGCGGGTTATCCATCGTTGGTGGTTGAGGACTGGACGGGGTTTGCGGTCAAGCACGGCACGCCAAAGGAAGCGGTGACGCAGCTCAACGCAGCGATCAACAAGGCATTACAAAGGCCGTCGGTGCGGGAAGCACTGGGAAAGATCGGCGCCGAAGCCGCAGGCGGCACGTCCGAGCAATTCGGCCGCATGGTCGGCGATCAGATCACGCACTGGCACCAAGTCATCTCCGATGCCGGCATTAAGGTCGAGTAGCAATGACCGCGGATTTCCGGGTGACGCTGCTCGGGACGGGGGTACCGATCCCCCGTCCAGATCGGTTCGGGCCGAGTACGCTTATCGAGGCGGGCAATCACACTCTCCTTATCGATGCTGGTCGCGGCGCCACGATGCGGCTCTTTCAGCTCGGTGTTCCCATCGGCAAACTCGATGCGCTTTTGCTCACGCATTTTCATTCGGACCACACCGTGGGCATTCCCGACCTCTGGTTGACAGGCTGGCTGAGCTCCTATTTCGCCAACCGTCGTCGGCCGTTCAACGTGGTCGGCCCGGTCGGCACCGCAAGGCTTATGCATCATCTCGAAGCGGCTTATGCGCAGGACATTGAGATTCGTATCGAGGATGAGAAGCTCGTTCGCGAGCACGCCGCTATCACGGTGAAGGAATTTTCCGAGGACGGCATCGTCTACGAGGCCGGCGATCTAAAGGTTATTGCCTTCTCGGTCGACCATGGTGAGGCGATCAGGCCGGCTTATGGTTACCGGATCGAGTACCAGAGCCGGGTTGCCGTGATCTCCGGCGACACTCGCTACAACGCCAACGTGGTGCGCTACGGCGCGGGCGCCGATCTGCTGGTGCATGAGGTAGCGATGGCGCGCCTTGAACTTTTGGATGAAATTTACATCCAGCGCATCCTCAATCATCACACCTCGCCGCAGGAGGCTGGACGGGTATTTGCAAAGACAAGGCCGAAAATGGCCGCTTTTACCCATCTCGTTATGCTTGCGAGCAGAGCCGTCGCGCCGCCTAGCATAGGGGATTTAATTTCAGCGACGCGCGAGACCTATTCCGGGCCGCTCGTCGTCGGCGAAGATCTGTTGAGTTTCGAGATAGGCGAGACCGTCACAGTTGTAGGTGCAAAATTGGAGAGCTGAAATGTCGGCATCGAGTCAATCGCGACGGTTTAGCCCAGCTTCTTAAGTTAGTTCGGTCTATCCCCTGACAGCCGACAGATCCTTGGCCGTAGGACGTGGCAGCGATGGGCCACAAGCCGACCATCGACTAATGATGACGAACTTCGATTTTCTTAATGCAGGTATTCTTCGTTGAACTCTCCAATGAGCTCCAACTCCGCACGTTGCAGCAACTCTAGCGTTTGGCTTTGCCAGTCGATCAGGCCGCGACGACGGAGTTCTTGAATGGTGCGGTTGATGTGCACCACCGAAAGGCCGCAGGCATCGGCAAAGTCAGCTTGGGTGAAAGGGCAAATTCATTTTGCCATTCCCCGCCAGTCCGACTTTTTGTAGTCGCGTTGAGAGTTCGCAGAGTAAGTGCGCAACTCGCGGAAGTGCAGCTCGTGCTCCGAGGTTCTCGACCCATTCTCGGTAAATTGCCGCCTGAATTACGGACTCTCCCCAAAGAGCGTAGGTTAGTCCGGGGAAGTCCCGCAACACCTGTCTGAGTACAACATGGCTCACGGTGGCGATTGTGGACGGACCCGTGCTGCACAGATCATGATCCATCGTTGGTACGTGCAAAGAGTGAAGGTCCGGGATGTCGCCGGGCACGTAGAAGGCGATATCTGATTTCGCTCTGAAATCACCCGTTGCCGCGACAAGAAGCCGCTCATTAACACCCGCCGGAAATGAGCTTCCGAAAATGGAGGACGATTGCAGAAGTCCAATGAGGCGGCTTAGCGGCAGAAGCGAACAGTCTCGCGCGGATACGGGACAAGTTCAGAGACAGGGTTAACGCGGGTCAGAGAAGACGCGCGCGAGGTGTTTCGCGGCCCAGAGACCTGCGTTCGCGATTGCGTCAGAGCAGGCGAGATGACGCGCGGAGGCGTGAGGCAACTGGTGAAGATAATGACGTCTTGGCGAAGATTTCTTCGTTAACGCGCCCAGTTGGAGTGTGGGCAAATCCCGTCAAAAGCACGTGTTAGCGGATATCCACTCCTCCGAACCAGCTTCGGTATGATATTGAAAACTCTGTAGCTATCTGAGTTTGAGGAGCGATCACTTCCAGCAGCTACGGTGACAAGCCACGATTTTGCGCCGCCGAGTCCAGAGCATGACTGCGCGCCGGCGGCCGATGCGACCAATCAGTTCTCAGGATGATGACAGGCGACACCCGCATCACCATCAGTCCGCCATTCCGGATACACAGTGCGGCACAGGTCGGACGCGCGCGGACAACGGGGGTGGAAGTGACATCCTGCCGGCGGATTGGCGGCTGATGGAATTTCGCCAACGATGCGTGGCATTTTGCCTCTGATCCCCGGATCGGGGATCGGCGAAGCATCACGCAGCATGCGCGTATAGGGATGGCGTGGTGAGCCGAACACGCGGGCCACCGGGCCGCTCTCGACGATGCGTCCAAGATACATCACCGCGACGCGCGAGCAGAACCACCTGATAACACCGAGATCGTGGCTGACGAATACGAAGGTCAGGCCGCGCCGTGCCTGTAGGTCCTTCAGAAGCAGGAGCACCTGAGCCTGAACGGAGACATCGAGCGCGGAGACCGGCTCGTCGGCAACGATCAGTTCGGGTTCGACAGACAGGGCACGCGCAATCCCGATACGCTGACGCTGGCCACCGGAAAACTCGTGCGGATGGCGGTCGTAGGCGGATGACGGCAGGCCGACTTCCTCCAGCAATGCGATTGCGCGCTCACGCGCGGCACGACCATAGGCGAGGCCATGCACGCCAAGCGGCTCCGTCAGGGTCTGGCCGATCGTACGTCGCGGATTAAGTGACGAATACGGGTCCTGGAAGATGATCTGCATGCGGCGGCGCAGCCGCTGCAGCGTTGATCCATGGGCGCCGGTCACGTCGATATCGGCGAAGCGCACGTGGCCAGCATCCGGCGGAATCAGGCGCAGCACCGCGCGCGCCGCGGTCGACTTACCGCAGCCGGACTCGCCGACGACACCGAACGCCTCACCGCGTGTGACGGCGAAACTGACGCCGTCGACGGCACGGACGATGGTTGTGACCGGTCGGGGGAAACCCTTGGTGACGGTGAAATGCTTGGCGAGGTCGCGGACCTCGAGCAGGGCTTGGGACGCCGTCATTGCGCGTTCGCTTTCGGATCGGTCGCGTCGTAAAGCCCGTCACCGACGAGGTTCAGTCCCAAGACCAAGGCAAGAATGGCGAGGCCCGGCCATATGCACAGCCATGCCGAATCGAGAATATTCTCGAAACCGTCCCGCATCATGCCACCCCAGGTCGACGTCGGCGGCTTGACACCGAGCCCGATGAAGGAGAGCGAGGCTTCCGTACGCACTGCCGTCGCCATCCAGAGTGTGCCCATGACCAGGAGATCGTTGACGATGCTGGGCAGCACATGCACGAACAGAATGCGCAAATGCGAGAAGCCGAGTGCGCGGCCGGCCTCGATGAAGGCGCGCTCCTTGAGTACCAGAACGGGAGCTCGCGCAATACGCGCGAAGGGGGCTATCGCGGTCAGCGCAATTGCAACGACGAGATTGGTGACGCTCGAGCCAAGCAGGGCCACCATGATCATGCCGAGGATGAGGCTCGGGAACGACAGGAGGACGTCCATCACCTGCATGGTGATGAGATCGAAACGGCCGCCGACATAACCGCTGACCATGCCGATCGCCCCGCCGATGATGACGGCACCGGCGATGGAAAGAAACGACACCAGCAGGGACACCCGCGCGCCCCACAACAGCCGTGATAGCACGTCGCGGCCGAATTGGTCGGTGCCGAGCGGATACTCCGAACCGGGTCCGGCCAGGCGATCGATGATGTTCTGTTCGAGGGGATCATGAGGGGCCAGCCACGGAGCCAGCAGTGCGCCGGCCACGATGATCGCGCAGACGATGACGCCGGCGAGTGTCGTGGGGTCGGTCAAGATCCGGCCGGCCATCGCGCGCCATGGCGAAGGCGGTGCAGAAACGGCCACATCGGTCATTGCTTAACCCTTGGATCGATGAGGCCATAGCTGAGGTCGGTGATCAGGTTCACGACGACGATCAGGAAACAATAGATCACCATCATGCCCTGCAACATGGTGTAGTCGCGCTGGGTCAGCGCGCTGACGATCACCTTGCCGAGCCCGGGCCGGTTGAAGACGATTTCGGTGAGCACCGAATTGCCGATGAGGATGCCGACATAGAGGCCGACCACGGTGACCACCGGAATCAAGGCATTGGAAAAGCCGTGGCGCCAGATGATGGAGCGGCGCGGCACGCCTTTGGCGCGCGCGGTGCGGATGTAGTCCTCTCCCAGAACCTGTAGCATCGAACTGCGCGTCACGCGCACCACATAGGCCGCCATCACGATGCCGAGTGTGATTGCGGGCAGGACGAGTTTGTGCAGGCCGTCGATCCAGTCGCCCGGGCGCGGATTGCCGATCACCGGAAAGAGGTGGAGCTGCAGCGCAAAGACGATCAGGAGAAAGATGCCCGAAACGAAGACGGGAAATGACAGCCCGAGCAACGAAAAGAGACGCGTCATCACGTCGATCGGGCCGTTGCGATGCAGTGCGGCCCAGACGCCGGCCGGGATGCCGATCAGGCAGCCGATCACCATGGCTGCCAACGTCAACACGATCGTGTGCGGCAAGGCTTCGGCAATCTCGGTCCAGACCGGACGGTGCGTGACCATGCTGGTGCCGAGATCGCCGCGCAAGGCGTGGCCCAGGAAGTCGACATATTGTGCGGCGATCCAGCGATCGAGGCCAAGCTCGGCGCGCAGGGCTGCGAGGGCGTCCGGGGTTGCGCGATCGCCCAGGATTGCAATGGCGGGATCGCCCGGGACCACACGCACCAGCAGGAATACGAGCGTCAATACCGCGAGCAGCGTCGGTATCGAGGCAAGCAGCCTGCGGATGATGAAGTTGATCACCGGACGATCCTGTGGCTTTGTCTCGTTGACCTCACTTGAAGTGCGTGGCCTCGGTCAGGAGCGGACCAAGCGATAGCGACGCCTTCAAATCGTAGCCGTAGTCGAGGTCGGTGCGATGCGCCCAGATTTGCAGGGCTTCGGCGAGCGGAACGGCGCAGACGGCTGCGACGATCTTCTTCTGGGCCTCGACCCAAAGGGCTACATGCTTCTCGGCGTCGACCTCGGTCTTGGCGGCGTCGATATCCTTGTCCGCCACGTCACAGTGACTGAAATTGGTGACCGCCGTTGGTTTTCCGACGATGCTCGCCGAGTGGAAGAACTGGGTCAGGTAGATGTCCGCAACCGGGAAACGCGCCGCCGCGTAATAGACGATCGGGCTCAGATCCTTGCGGATCTGCTGGTGGAACGTGGCATGATCGACCACCTCAATGTCGAGATTGATGCCCGCCTTCTTCAGCTGGGCCTGTACGACCTGCATGCTACCCAGCATCTGCGGCAACTGCGTGTGGATCACCTTGATGGTCACGCCGTCCGGATAGCCAGCGTCCTTGAGCAGCGCCTTGGCTTTGGCGACGTCGGTGCTGACGAGGCCGACATCCTTCGAGGATCCGAGATAGCCCGCCGGAATCACGCTCTGGCCCGGCCGCGCGGTGTCGGCGCCTTGCCATTTGACGAGCTCCGTCCGGTTGACGGCGTAGGCGATCGCCTGCCGCACGCGGATGTCGTCGAGCGGTTTTGCCGTGATGTTGAGATTGAGATTGGCGAGCTCGCCGGGCTCGAAGATGTCGACGACCGAGTTCGGCAGGGCGCGGATGCGGTTGATCCAGGCCTGATCCTGCTTGCCGTAGACGAGGTCGATTTCGCCGTTCTGGAAGGCGAGGTCACGCGAGGAGTCCGAGGGAATGTAGCGATAGCTCACGTGCGCCAGCTTCGGCTTGCCGCGGAAATAGCCGTCGAAGGCTGCGAGCTCGAGCGACTGGTTGGGCGTGTCGGACACGAAGGCGAAGGGGCCGGTACCGACCGGATTGCGCGTGAAGTCCGCGCCATATTTCTCGACCGCCTTGCGGCTGACGATGTAGCCGCCGGAATAGTTCGTGAGCAACCCGAGCAGACTCGGCACCTGCCGCGCCAGCGCGATGTGGACCGTATCAGGGTCCGTTGCCTCAATGGTCTTGAAAGCGGCGAAATCGGCCGAGAAGGCCGATGTCTTGGCTTCGCTGGCTCTTTTGAGACTGAAGACGACGTCATCGGCGGTCAGTTCGCCGAAGTCACCATGAAACTTGACGCCATGACGCAGATGGAACGTCCAGTCGAGCTTGTCGGCGCTCGATTCCCATTTCTCGGCGAGATCCGGCTCGATCTGCGTGGGGTCCATCGTCCCCGGCTTGAAGCGGACAAGACCGTTGTACATCCACGCAACCACCGTGCGGTCGATCGTGCTGACTGCGCGATGGGGATCAAGCTGGCCTACATCCTGGGCGGCCATGCCGACTCTCAGATCGGTCTTGGGTGCGGCCGAAGCGGGTACCGCAATGAGCGTGGCGGCGGCGAGTGCCGCGCTAAGCGTGACGCGAAGCTTCATGTCTCTGTCCCTGCTGGTTGAATGATCCGTCCTGCGCGAAACGATCGATACGAAACGGCTCGAGCGGGACATCCGTGCGGCCGTCGAGGATTAGCTCGCTCATGATGGCCCCGATGACGGGGCCGAGCTGGAAGCCGTGCCCTGAAAACCCGAATGCATGAAACAGGCCGCGCGTCGTGCGGCTGGGGCCGATGACCGGAATGTCGTCAGGCATTTCGCCGTCGATGCCGGTCCAGCTGCGGATCACCTGTACACCCGCGAGCTGCGGCACGAGCTGGAGCGCCTTCGCCATGACCGCATAGCCTGGCTCGGGCAAGGGCCGCGAACGCGGAACATCCGGATCGGATTCCCCGCGGCCGCCGCCGAAGATGACGTTGCCGCGTCGGATTTGACGCAGGTAGACGTCGCCGCCGACAACGCCCAGATTGGGCGTAATGAAGTAGGGTATGGGCTCGGTCACGAGCATGTTCGGGCTGAGCGCCGAAACGGGAACCGGTTCGCCGAATGCCTTGGCGATCGCGCCGCCCCAATAACCGGCTGTGTTGACGAGATGCCGGGCTCGAAATTCGTGCTCGCCCGACTGCACGATGAACTCTGTGCCGTCATGGGTAAGATGGCTGACCGGCATGAATTCACGGATGTCAGCGCCTTTATCGCGCGCGGCTCGCGCAAGCGCTGGGCTTAGCAGACGCGGGTTGGCGGCGCCGTCATCGGGTGCGAGCGAGCCGGCCACGACATCGGAACCCAGCCATGGATATTGCTGATGGACGGCGTTGCCCCCGATCATGATCAGCGGAAGTCCGTTGTCCCGGGCAACGTCGAGATAGGCGACGAGGTCGGCTTCCTCGGCTTCGTTGCGTGCGAGCTTCAGGTGACCGGTCACCTCGAATTCGCAGTCGGTGCCGATGAGCTCCGGCAGCCTTGCCCAGATTTCGCGGGAGCGGCGGGCGAGCGGCAATTCGGCCGGATGCCGTCCCTGCTGGCGTACGCCGCCGTAATTGACGCCGCTGGCTTGTCCGCCGATCTGGCCGCGCTCGAGCAGGATGCACCGCACGCCGCGGCTTGCGAGATGCAAGGCCGTGGAGCAGCCTGCGCCACCGCCACCGACGATCAGCACATCGGTCAGCGTCGCGCTCATGCTGCCTCCGCCGGAAGGATGGGTATCGGCTTGACGGGCGGCTGACCGCGCAGCCGTCCAACCTGCTCTACCGGGCAGGAGAGTGTGGACGCCAGCACTTCGGCCGCCGCTGCGCCGCAGACGCGCCCCTGGCAACGTCCCATGCCGACACGGGTCAGGGCTTTCGCCCGGTTGACCTCCGGCGGCGGAAGCGTGGCCAACGCCTCGTTGGCAGCGGCGCGCAGTTCACCCGCCGTAATCAACTCGCACCGGCACAGGATGGTATCGTCGGCGATATCAGCCGCGAGCTTTGCCGGAAACGGAAATGCCCGTTCCAGCGCTGCGCGGAAGGTGGCGCCGGCCGCCAGAATCGCATCGAGGCGCGCGACTGCGCGCGCATCGACCCCGAGGCCGCGCGCCGCCAGCACAGCCCAGGCGGCGCGAGCGCCGGCCGCCTCGGCGAGATCAGCGCCGCGAATGCCGCTGCCGTCGCCGGCCAGGAATACGCCGTCTACGGAAGTTCGGCCTGAGGGGTCTCGGTGCGGCACCCAATTGTGCTGCACAGGATCGAAGTCGAACGGCACGCCAGCGAGATCAGCGAGCTGCGCCTCGGGCTTCAGCCCCCAGCCGAGCGCAACGGCATCGACCGACGCTTCGTGCCTGGCGCCGCCCGCGTCGCGCCAGCTCAGCGATTCGACCCGGCCGTTGCCCTCGATGGCAAGCGGGGCCGCGCCCTCGACGATGGGAATGCCGTGCGCGCGCAGCCAGGCGATATAATAGAGTCCCTTGGCGAAGGTCGTCCCGCCGCGGATCAGCCCAAACGCTCGTTTCGCCTTGGTGGCGAACGGCGTCGTATCGAGCACGGCCACAACTTGCGCGCCGGCGCGCGCATATTGATAAGCGACGAGATAGAGCAGGGGGCCCGTTCCAACAAAGGCGACCTGCGCGCCGATGGCGCAGCCCTGGGTCTTCAGCGAAATCTGCGATCCGCCCAAGGTGAAGACACCCGGCAGCGTCCAGCCCGGGAGCGGGATCACGCGATCCATGGCACCGGTGCAGAGGATTGTTTGCGCGAACGGCACTGTGTGCGCCTTGCCCTCGCAGATCGTGTCGATGACGCCAGGCCGCAAATTCCAAGCCAGGGTTCGCGGTCGGAAATCGATCGAAGGACGAAGCCGGTCGAAGACGTCGTGGATGGCCCGGGCCTTTGCGGCCTCGAAGCCATAGAGAGTGTACGCGGCGCGGCGGAAGCCGGCGGGTTGGCGTTGATAGATTCGCCCGCCGTTCTCCAGCCCCTCGTCGATCACGACCGGGCGCAGGCCCGCGCCGACAAGAACTTCGGCCGCGCGCGTACCGGCTGGACCAGCGCCGACAATAACAGTGCTCATGGATGCACCATCCTGCGCGTCACGCACATGCCCTCGGTGATCTGCGTGGTGCAGGCGCGCACGCGGCCACCACCCTCGACGTTGACCCAGCAGTCCTGGCACGCCCCCATCAGGCAGAAGCCGGCACGGAGGCCATCGCCGAATTCGCTTGTGCGCAGGTGACCGTCCCGCACGAGGATGGCCGTGAGCAAAGTATCGCCCTCGAGTGCGTCCGCAGGAGTGCCGTCGAGCAGGAACGACACCGTGGGCCGGTCCGTCTCCGCCAGCCGCCGCAATCTCATAGCATGTCCTCCAGCCGGCAATTGATCAGCAGTTCGGCGATCGTCGCCGTGTTGGGCAGTCGCAGGACCGTCGCGATCAGCTCGGCGATGTCGCGCGGATCACTCATTTTTTCGCGCGGCCATTTGGTGACATGGGCGGTCATGTCCGTCGCAACAAAGCTTGGGCAGATCGCAGTCGCGCGAATGCCGTGTTCCCAGCCGTACTGTCGTACGGCATGGGTGAGGGCGAGCAGCGCAAACTTGCTCATCGCATAACCGGCATTGGGATTGCGGACGCGCTTGCCGGACATCGAGGCGACGTTGATCACGCGCCCTTCGCCGCTCTTTGCGAGATGCGGAAGCGCGAGGCGAATGAGCCGCATCGGCGCCTTGACGTTGATCAGCATCATGGCGTCGAGCGCCGTTTCGTCAGGATCGGTGAGATTGGCTTCCGGATTGATTCCGGCAGCGTTGATGAGGCCGTCGACCCGGCCGAAGCGCTCGATTGTCGTTGCAACCCATGCTTCCGCCGAGGGCAGTGACTCGGCGTCGTAACGATGCAGCATCAGCCGATCGGACCCGACCAGCCCACGGGAATCGCGCACCCCGGCCGAGACGCGATAGCCGCCATCGATCAGGCGCTCCACCACCGCGCGGCCGATCCCGCGCGAGGCACCGGAAACCATGACGACGCGACCATCCGCCTCAAGCACGGGCAAGCTCCTTGCCAAAAGCGTTGGTTGCGACGTGACACCGCGCGAGATGCCGTGGGGCAGCGGCCACCAGAATCTGCGGAACCTCACATCCTTCGCGGCGCAACGGGCAGCGCGGTGCGAAGCGACACCCTTTCGGCATGTCGTTCAAGGGTGGCACGCGTCCCGGAATGGCGGCGAGGGTCTGCTCGGCGCGATCCATCCGCGGGATGGCCGAGAACAGCGCGCGCGTATAGGGATGGGCAGGCGCTGCGAAAATCTCGTGCACAGGCGCTTCTTCGACAATCTGGCCCGCATACATGACCGCGACGCGATCGGCGATCTGGGCAACGACGCCGAGATTGTGCGTGATGAACAGCATCGCCATGCCATGCCGCGCCTTCAGGTCGGCAAGCAGCCCGAGCACCTGCGCCTGAATGGTGACGTCGAGGGCAGTCGTCGGTTCATCGGCGAGCAGCAGCATAGGCTCGCAAGCGAGCGCCATCGCGATCATGACGCGCTGGCGCATGCCGCCTGAGAATTGATGCGGATAATCGTGGAAGCGCTGCTTTGCGGACGGAATCTTCACTTCCTCGAGCACAGCGAGCGCCTTCGCCTGCGCGTCCTCCCGCGACAGGCTGCGATGGACGCGCAGCGCCTCGCCGACCTGCGCGCCGATGCTCATCACCGGATTGAGGCTCGTCATCGGTTCCTGGAAGATCATCGTCATGCGGTCGCCGCGCAGAGCTTCGAATCCTGTCTCATCGAGCGTTCGCAGGTCCGTTCCGTCGAGCAGGATGCGCCCCGCCGACACGCGACCCTGCGGCTGCGGCACGAGACCCATGATGGAGAGGGCGGTGACCGACTTTCCGCAGCCCGACTCGCCGACGAGGGCCAGCGTCTCATTGCGGTCGAGCGTGAAGGAGACGCCGTCGACGGCCGGATACCATTCCGCGCGAACGCGAAATTCGGCTCGAAGATCTTCGACACGCAAGACCGGTTCGCGCATGGGGCGGGACTGCCAAAGCGAGGACGTCACCCGCTATTCAGGTCTTTGATGTCTGTCGTGTCAATGCCATATTCCGATATGTGCAAAGAGGTGGCCCTACTTTTCCAATATATGTAACGCCGGGGCCCCTAGGCACAGAATGTTTTCATATGATGGATGATGCCTTAGGAAACGGACCTTCCGGAAGTCTGCCGCGCGCGGTTGCACTGCTGCGTGCACTGGCCGCGAGTGGCGGCGAGGGGGCGAGGCTGACGCATGCCGCCCAAACGGCTGGATTGACCCCTGCCTCAGCGCATCGGCTGCTACGCATGCTGATCGATGAAGGCATGGTGGAGCAGGATGTGCGCAGCAAGTACTACCGGCTGAGTGTTGAGTTCTTTTCGCTTGCGGCCCGAGCGGGGAATCCGAGCAATCTGCGCGACATTTGTCGACCTGTGCTGTTGCGGTTGTCCGCGGCGTTGGGCGACACTGTGTTCCTGCTGGTGCGCAGTGGGTATGATGCGGTCTGTCTCGACCGCTGCGAGGGGCCGGTGCCGATACGCTCCTTTACCAACGACGTCGGCGGCAAGGTGATACTTGGCGTTGGCCAAGGCAGCATGGCAATCCTCGCTCACTTGCCGGAAGCGGAGCGCGAGGAGGTGATCCGCTTCAACCTGCCGCGGCTCCTCCATTTCGGCCTGTTCGACGAAGTGTTCTTCCGCAATGAGATCGAGCAGGTTCGGGAAAGCGGCTTTGCCGCGCGCGGGTCGGGGCTTCTGCCGGATATGGCTGGGGTTGCGGTGCCGATTCTCGATCGCGAGCGCCGACCGCTCGCCGCAATCAGCATCGGCACCACAGTCGCGCGGCTCAATGCTGAGCGTTTGCCGACTGTGGTCCAGGTGCTCCGGCGCGAGGCGGAGGCGCTTGCGCCGAAGATTAACCCGTTTGATGCAGCCTTGCGCAGGCCGGGGCAACAGGCCGGCTCGTATTGATATCTCCCATGCGCGGTAAGATGCGTGAGTTCGTGCGGACCATCGCAACGAAGCCGCCAACACACCGTAGCTAGGGCCGTAGAGCGTGCGGGGCGAGGACGGAAAACTCCAGCAATTTCAAAAAGGGTTGACAGACACCCCTACCTCCGAGCGTATCGATGCTTCCAACGCTTCGCCAAGAGCCTGGAGCCTGCTGAGAGGTCGTATTGCCCGGACTGATAATGTTTGATCGCAAACGGAGTCAGTCTGCGGACCGATAATGCGAATGCTATCATTGGGGCCGGGTAGCTCGCGACCGGGTCACTTCTCAACTCACTGTTAGGGAAAGCTCTTGGGATTTCGTCGTGTACCGGAGGAAAACGGGCCGAGAGTTCAGTTCGGCCGACGACGACATCATCACGCCTTTACCTCTTTACCTGGCGAGTGCGTAACTTTTGCTGAGGTGTTGGTGCAGCACCCTTCAATAGAGGATTTGGCCTTCACGAGCCATAGAGCATTTGAATGGTCGCTTATGGCAATAGGGCAGCCAGCTTGCCTTCGGGCTTATCGCGATATCGGCGCAATGATCGTACTATCGATCGCATCCAGCCGGTTGACTGGATCGAGATTGGTGAGCGAGAGACCAAGTTCTTCTTGCTGCCGTCAAGCTGCGACCAGCTCTCTCTAAGCCGATCGGCTTGGCACTGCTGGCGTAGGGCGGCTAGACCCAAGTGATCTTTCCATCGCCGATCCAGAAGTGGGCACCGCATTTTTCAGCGGGTACCCACAGGGACGGATGGAAGGTCGGCTTTCCGTTCACCACCGCTAACTGCCATTGCGTGATCGCATCAAATTCACGTCAATCGTGTCACCACATCCGCACGGTTACAAACCGACCGGGTCAACGCTCTGGGCAAGATACTGCCTAGAAATTTAGGCGTTCCAAGTACAGATTCTTCATCTTGACCATGCAGCTTTCCTCCATGCGAGAGCGGGCTTCGATACGAACCGAAGTGCTATTGCCAGGCACCATCGAGTTTGGTCTAAACTCAGTGGCGTGCATGATCCGCAATTTTTCCGAGCAGGGTGCCGCGCTCGACGTAAGCAGCTCGTTCGGCCTGCCCGATTACTTCACGCTCGTTCTAACCCTAGAAGGCCGGCGCTTTTCAGCCCGTGTTATCTGGCGGCAAGACATGCGTATCGGCGTTGCGTTTGAATCAAGCATCTAGCTCACGCGCCTTGTAGCCTTCAGCCCGATCTCGACCAAGCGCCGTCCAGATTGCGGGCGCGCTGCGAAGGTATATCGCTTCGGTCAAGCGGGTTGCGGAAACCTGGGGCATCCAGCTCCGGTGACGAAGCTGGATGCCGTTCACGTGGACGGCTTTTTCCTTTGGGGCAGCCCTTGAAGACTGAATTGAAAACGTGCAGTGCCAATCGTCCGACAACGGATGCCGAAATTGTCGCAGGTGAGCGCGAGCGTCTCCGGCCAGGTTGGCCTACGATGTGCTTAGGACTCGTGTGCCGCGCCGATCGTGCGGAACGTCGCGCCTGCGGCTTTCGTTCGCCGGCGGGGCGACGGCGGTTTTTAGCTAATTTACAAGGAGCGCCGCTCTCGATAGCATCTCCCGATTGCAAATCCGAAATTTTGTTGTGGAGTAGCGTTATGTCGAGTGCGATCGAGATGATTGTGAGCGGGTACGCCAAGCTCGGGGATCGTCAGTCCCTGGAAAATCTGAGGACCCATCGTCGACACTTGGCAATCGACCTGAAAGCCAGAACCGGCTTCGACTGTCGAGCTTCCATTGCTGAGGTCGAGCAGGACATTGCCGCCATAGAAGTGGGCCTCCAGACGCTGTCCGGCCCGATTGGCGGTTGATCACCGCTGGTCATCCAAGGCATTTGAATATCTTGGTGCCCTGCCGTCGCGCTGGCAGGCTAACTCTGCGCACGTGTTCTATGCGGCACTGAGCACTTGCACTACCATTCGAATGACGACTTCGCCGGCCCCCAGCTCCATTTGCCCGGCAAGTAATGGCTACCGTCTTCCGCACACGTTTCCGTTTCGGCGAAATTGACATTGGACGGTTGAGTATGGACGGCGCGGGCAGAATCTGCGGCGACCTTGGTGCGGTCTTCGTCCGGTTTAAGGCTCTGAGCGTGATCGATTGCCATGCGGGGCCTCCGATGTGTTGCGAACACTCTAGCAACACAGTCGGAAGATGCTGTCACCGAACCGCTACATCGGTCGGCCATTCGCTCGGCAGATGGAACACCAATTGTTTCAACGAGTAATAGTTGATCATGCCCCGCGCGGGTTCACGCTGGCGGCGCGTCAGTAACAACCCCCTGCCGGTGCACGCGACAGGGGCCGTGCAGGTGGATGGCGCAAGGCTCACGCGGATGAGGTGTCGCACCAAGGACCCGCACAACTAGTGAACGCCATCGGCGCGCGATGGATGGGCGCAAATGTTGTGCAATGGGCGCAAATAAGAGGCCAGATGATTTCGCGGTTAGCGCCGTGCCCTTCACCCTATCTACTCCATAACCTCATATTGGAGTGCCACGCCCTCTGACGTTCTCCAGGCTCTATCGGGGTCGCCTACATCATTCGCCGGCTTGCGGGGTAAGCGGATACTCCTGGCTGAGCCGGCGGGCCGCGAAGGTCCCGAAGCCAAACGAGCCAAGCCGCCATCACAATTCGCTGTTCATTGCCGGATGACTCCGGTTCTTGACCTTGATCCACTCCTTTGAGCGGCCGGCCTGGTAGGGTCGATCCCGACGCTTCGAGACGATACCCTCGAGGCCCATTCCGACGGCTGCTCGGAACAGATCCGGTCCGATCTCGCCCAGCTCGAACGGGGCGATGAAGATTCCGTCCGGGCCGCTCGACACTATCCGTCAAGGCCATTGCCCCAAACTTCAGACTCAGGCTTCTTCATCGAGCCGGACTTACCTCGATGGGGGACCAACGTGCATGGCGAAGCCGGATGCATCCTTTGCTGTCAAGCCAGAGTGCTGATAGCTCTTTTTCCGGTGCCTGACGGCTGCGAGCTGAAGCTCTATGAATGTGCTAGCTGCGCTAGCCGTATGTGGCTGGTCACTAGAGCATCGACGCCAAAGCGGGGCAAAGACGAAAGGCAGTTTACGACAATCGACGCTGCGCTAAATGTCGCTGCCCTCGGAGTACGATTGCCCAGTAAACCTATCAGGCGGTGATAGGGATCGAATCGACCCTCCGACACGGCAAGCATCTGTAGGCGTATACGGCGGGCAAATTTGCAACCCGTGGCAGCACCGCAAGGTAATCCATGGGCCGTCTGCACTCCTTGCAGATAAGGATCGGTGGATTCTCCCGCGTCATCGCGGCAGGTTAGGTTCTCCATCTGTGGAGTGCACGACCGGCGAAATACTGGGGGACTATCGAAATTCGGCGGGCGTCAAATCAAAAGCAAAAAGGCCGCCTGCTTGAAAACAAGCGCAGGCGGCGACTATCCAGCCCCGAGGGGGATGATTGCAAAACCCCGGTAATTGTTAGTCTGCACGCGCCATGCCAAGGTTCAACGCGTCAACTTAGGACGTTGGAAAATTTACGGGTGGTCATCGCGACATCTGATTGTCGCCTGGCGACAAAAGCCGGACGTAGGTCCCGCTCTCGTGCAGTTCCATCCAGCCGTTTTTGATCGCGTATTTGATGCCGGCGCCGAACTCGGCGCCCGTCGTGTTGCATCCGGACTTCGACAGGAAAGGGCTGTTGATCCTCTCGATGTGGATGCGGCCGGCTTGGACCGCCTCGACACCCTTGGCGAGCTCGACCAGCTTCCGTGCTGCGACCTCTGGATCAGAATACGGACGCTCATTCATCAGCTTCATTGATCAGCCCCTTGCGGTGCGTCCTATAGGCGATTCTCAATCCATCGGGGCACTCCGAATCTTGCTCGGCAAAATGGCCTGCTCGGTGCCGTTGCTGCCGGCGACAATACAGGGCCCGCGCATGCCGCAGGCTGTGCAGACGAACCGCGGCTCGAGCTGCGAAATCCTGAGTTCGTTCGGCCATCGGTCGACGTACTCGGCTGCAAGCTTGACGTTGTGGCTGCAGCGATAGTCCAACCAGAACACGATCAGATCTCGCACGCCCGTCGACCTTAAGTCGCCCAGCGTGATCTTGAGCGGCCGGCCGTCCGCGTGCGTGGGCGTGTGGCGTCGAGAACAGGGCATGGCGCTATCGAAGCGCGGCGCTGGCGGGCTTCTTCCGTGGTTAGCGTTCCGGTGTTGAGCGAGTGAGAACTTCGTAGGCTCGCTCTGCCTGCTCCCTCGTCAAATTGGCTGCCATGTCCGTACCGAGCAGCGCCGGGCCCCGGCGCTCTCGATCGTAAACCATCCAACCTTTGCCCCCCATTCGAATGAAAAATCTGCTTGTGGTTCGCCCACTTTCACCCACCACGGTCTCTTGGTCTCTTTTGCAATCTGTTGAGTAGGCCTCGCTCATTCCGCGGCTGCAAGACACATGTGAATCTAGTCGGGAAAAATATGCAGCTGGAACTGTGCGAAAGCGAACAGAGCCACCCTGCGATCTGTGAGCAGGCTTTTCATTGCTTGGTGCCTTCGAACCAAGCACCTCCAGCGGCCCCGACCCGTCCTCCTCCAAAGCCCAAAGTTGGTCGGGGCCGTGCGAGCTACTGCGCGCGTGGGTGTGGAAAGCGTTCTCTTGTTGCTCGAATGGGGCCATCACCCGTCTGCTGATCGCGTTCTGGGGCTTGCACAAACAAGTACAAGCTGTCCCGAGAATCGTTTTATCTTCACCTTAGCCAAACCTCACGGGGGAAGCGGGGAATGGTTAGGCCCGGTGCGCGATCACCGGACAAGAACCGCGCCGGGCCACGAGCGTTTGATTGTCAGAAATACCGTCGGTTCATGCTGGCGGGCCCTCCACCCCGTGAAATTTGGCGCTCGATAGGCTCCTTTCCGGTCACCTTGCACCGGGGAACAGGCCTTTGGCGGCTCGATCTTGAAGCCAAATCGGACGGCTCTCATTTCAGCCGCCTGGCGCGTCCCGAAGTATTCCTTGCAGCTTTCATCGCTCTTCATCATGTGACTCCTGAGGCCAGAATGGCCGAACGAGAAATCGGCACGCTGGCAGACGGCCAGCAACGCACCAGGGTTAGGCGCCCCAACCCTCGATCAAGCCACGCGTAATTCGAACGAACATTCTCGCCAATCGATCGCTTGCTCGCGCGGGACTTGTCCTGGACGGAGCCGCCGCGATGGCAGGTCGTCGAAG
Source organism: Bradyrhizobium sp. CCBAU 45384 (assembly GCF_028128665.1). NCBI lineage: Bacteria > Pseudomonadati > Pseudomonadota > Alphaproteobacteria > Hyphomicrobiales > Nitrobacteraceae > Bradyrhizobium > Bradyrhizobium sp. CCBAU 45384. The sequence continues at coordinate 27,468 of NZ_LBIZ01000084.1, read as the reverse complement.
TAGAAATAGACGCTCCGGCGACCATCAGCGAAGCGTACCTCGAAGCTTCCTGTGCCGGGCACGGCTTCGTGTTTGAGAAGGCGGACACTCGTCGGTACTGCCGAGAGTCAAATGGTTGATTCCTTGTGGCACTGAACGAGCGCGAGCCACTGGGAGTCGTGGGTGTGGAAAAGCGGGATCAACTTTAAGGACCCTGTCGAAGTTAAGAGCGCTTCATGAAGAAGGGACGTCCTCGTGCCTCTGCTGATTGCGCGGCCCCGGGCGCTCGTCCCAGGTCACATACCCGCACCATCGACACCGATACATCGTCACCGTCCCATCGATGCGAGTGTTGACCAGTTCGCTCACGATTACGTCGCTGCTGCCGCGGCATCGTCCGCAGGTCGGCAGGGATGCAGGCGTCATGTTGAAGTCCGCCGCCTTTCCCACGAGGATAGCTCCAGAGCATGCCTTCCACCGCAGACTTCTCTGTGAACGGCCCGGCGCTATCAAAGTTCATACCCGGCGGGGAGAATAGAAAGAGGCCGTCAACTCAGGCGGCCTCACTCTTCACTGAGCAGTTCAACCTCCAGAGCCAGTATCTGAAATTAGAACTTGCGTTGCGGCTTCGCGATCATCCACGCCATCGGCGACTTGCCTCAATCGTGCGATCTTGGCTTCCAGTTCTTTCCGTGCGGTGAGGGCATCCTAAGCTTCCACCTCCTATTCCACCCCCTTCCACCGGCTTCCACCTCATGTGCTACCAACCCCTTATACCCCCAGGGCGGTGGAAGCACCGCCGCTGTGTTCGGTCAGGGACGCTGTCTAGTCGCTCCAGCCGGCCCGCCTACGGTCGGTAGCGGCTCACCGGGAGCCCGATCAAGTGGTTGATGCGGTCTCGCGAGGCCCGTCGTATACGGCGGCGCGTCGTTGCTCGCTGTCGGGAGGTTGACCTTTTCCACGGTGACTGCAGACGCGATCACGACAACGGCGACCACGGCAAGTGCAAACAAGACCAATGCTGTCCGGTGCTGATCCATCAAAAACCCTCCGCGAAGGGCGAAACGCCAAGGCTTGAAATAAATGTCGGTAACCGAGCCCTAACGCGCCAGCGAGGGCTGGGTTTCACAATTGCAACCACGAAATGTTATAATGCCAACACGAGCAAAGCAATTCCGGCCGCCTCAGTGGCGACCCTACGTTAGACCCGTCTTCAAGTCAGACGCGTTCTACAAATCTGCAGTGTGGCGAGCGCTACGGGTCGCGTGCCTGCAGCGTGACGGTAACCGGTGCACCGAGGCTTTTTGCAGCACCCCGAACGACAGGCTAACGGCGCATCACATCATTGAACGCGGCACGCCCGGTTCGACCGACACGCTGGATAACTTCCGTGATGGAGATGAGCTCATCCTCGATGAGGAAGGGATCGACTTGCGCGACATAGTCGCAGTGCAAAGAGAGGCGGCTCGCGCTCTGGCAGGGCTTGCATCGGATAGCATGATAAGCTTCAGGGGTTCCCAAATCCGTCAAATGGCAATCGCGGTGTGCGATGAAACCGGCCCTGTGATGGAAGTCGAGTTCTCGTTCAAGATCATCCGCAGGCAGTAAGCGGCTTAAGTCGGCTGGGTCTTCGCCTGCACGCAACGCAAGGGCAGGCTGAGGGGAATCGCAGTGGCGATAGCAATCCTTTGCCGCGACGTCGTAGCGTGTTCGCGGTTGGTTCGACTCGGAAAAGTCTTTCCAGAAATGGGCAAGACTTTTCCGCGTCAAGAGAACGAACTGAGACGAGTCAACGCTGGTGACCGAGTCCGATTCCGAGCTTGATTGCCTTCTGGCGAAGCGAACCTTCAGTGCGCTTCATTTGTTTGGCGATCTTCGCAATCGGTGTGCGTGCCTTGGAGTGCGCACGCAGTTGCTTGACGTCATCTGCGCTGTAAGGGCGGTGTGTTCTTTTCTTGGCTTTTTTTTGCCATTTTGAATTCCCGAGTCGCTATTGACCGGGGCCTTCTAAGTAAGATCGTCGCGAATATCAACACCGCACCAGTTGCAACATCTTCTGTCAGTAGTTTTGTCGACGATCGCCAAAGCCATACTCATCGAGCGGCCCGCGATTGATGTCCGGTCCGCTACCATTTGCCGACCAATTGCGGACGTTGTCCGGATTCGCAGACGGGCCATAAACTGACATCTCCCAAAGCTGATAAAGAGGCGCGAGAAGGCTGAGATGTTAACTCTCCAATTCGGCTCTTCAGGTGCGCGTCTAACTAGCTAATGTGTTCTCGACGCATGCGATGATCGTGAGTAGTCTCTGTGCCAGGAAAGCACCTAGTGTCGTCGCGATCTTGACTAAGCTCACCAGAACTTGCGGAAGCTGCACTGCCTGCTGCGATGGCTGGCTGCAAATCGAGGTGCGCGGCCACAAGGTGGCCAAAGGGCACCCTTGCCCGTTCAGCGTTGCCCACCAATGTTCGATCTATCCCGAGCGTCCCCAGCATCCCTGCCGCGAATTCGTCTGCGGCTGGCTGGTCGCGTCGAGCCCGCTGCCCGATTGGATGCGGCCGGACCAATCCGGCATGATCATGCTGGCCGCCAACTTTGCCTGGCGCGGCCTGCCCGTCGACGTCGCGGTGCCGGTCGGCGAGCGGCCAAAGAAGAAGGCGCTGGACTGGCTGACGCGGTTCTGCGCCGAGAACAGGCGACTGCTGGTCTACCAGATCGGCGACGAGTGGTTCGCATTCGGGCCGCCCGTGTTCCAGACCGACATTGCCAACCGTCTCGCCCGCGGCGAAACGCCGTGGGGTGACTGAATTTAGCTCAGCGCAAACCCCAGAATTCATTGGCCTTTTAGCGCGAAACCTGCGGCAAACACCGCAATGCGGCAGATCGCCGCGCGACACGCTTTGTCGGGAACAGTTGCCTGCGAGACACACTCGGTTGCGAAAGCGAGTACCATCACACCAATCACATTGTATATGGTATCTGGCATACATTACCCTCCACTTTATCCGGACCCACTGAGAGTCCGCGGCGATAAAGGGGAAACCAATGAGGAAAGCCTTTCTGCTCGGCACAGGCTTCGCGGCCCTTTGTGCAACCAATATTAGCTATCCGTTAAGAGCTGCAACTATAGATGACGTCGTTGCCCGCCTCGATGCGCTCGAGCGCAGCAATGCCAAGCTTGCCAAGGAAAACGCGCAGCTGCGCGATCGCGTCAATCACATGAGCGAGCCGAAGGCCGCGGCGACAGCCGTCGCCCCGGCTTCGCCCAAGGGCAACCCGGTTCTTCACGCGGCGGTCGCGCCGTCCCCAGCGCCGGCACCTGCGGCGCCCGAGCACACCGTCGTCAGCATCGGCGGCGCCCCGCTCTACAGCAAGGCGCCCGGAAGCAATCCGTTCATCGACAACACCACGGTGACACTCTACGGCCACGTCGACCTCTCCGGCGACATCTTCAATGCCCGCGTTTACGATCAGGGCACGAAGTTCGGTGTCTCCAGCAACCTCACCTATTTCGGCGTTCGCGCGCGGCACAACCTCGATCCCTATGGCTATCCCGGATGGGCGGCCATCGCTCAGTTCGAGTCGCTCGTCGAGGTCGCAGCCGTTCCGACCGAGCGCGCAGCGTTCGGCACGCGCGACAGCTTCCTCGGCATGGAGAGCCCGTGGGGTACGATCAAGGCCGGCAAAGCCGACACGCCCTACAAGAAAGCAACGGCGAAGTTCGATCCGTTCTCGGCCACGCTCGGCGACTACAACTCGATCATGGGCAACACCGGCGGCGATCTCCGCGCCGAGTTCGATTGGCGCGCCGCGCATGCGATCTGGTATGAATCGCCGGTGTGGAACGGCTTCCAGGCCACCTTCATGATCTCGCCGGGCCAGAACACGGCGAAGGACAACAGCGACTTCGCCCTCGGCGATTTCAACTGCCCCGCCACCTCGGCGCGCGGCAGCGGCTCGGGTTTCCCGCTCACATCGGCACCGGAAGGCTGCAACGACGGCTCATACGGCAACCTCTACAGCGCATCGCTGACCTACAATCAGGGCGGCTTCACCGGCATCGCCGCTTACGAGCTGCATGAAGGCACAAACCGGACCGGCGACGAGGCGGTGACACCGCTCAGCAACGGCGGTGTGCTGGTCGTGCCACCCGGCGCAGTCGGCATCGCCAACGAATGGGCCGCGAAGGTCGGCGCCGGCTACAAGTTCAACGACGTGATCGGCAGCCTTCAGCTCTACGGCATCTACGAGGTCATGCGCCGTCAGAACACGGTCGCCGCTTTCGACGAGCGATCGCGCGACGGCTACTTCCTGAGCGCGACGCAGACCGTGGACAAGTGGGACCTCAGTGCCTCCTGGGCGCACGCCAATGCCTCGCCGGGCTCGCCGGGCACGGGCGTCATCAACGCCTATCCCACCCCCGGGGTCGCGGTCTCCGCTCCGGCCGGAGCCGCCGACTTCGCGCTTAACACGGTGGACTCCAGCGCCGACCAATACGCCATCGGCGTGAAGTATCACTTCAGCCCATTCGTGAGCTGGTACATGGTCGGCAGTTATCTGCGCAACGGCCCCGGCGCGCATTACTGCCTGGGTGTCAGCGGACACGGCTACGGCGTCTGCGGCCGCGATGCAAACAACAACGTTGTTGCCGGCAACAAGGCCGAAGCCGTCACGACCGGTATGACGTTTGATTTCTGAGGTCATCAGTACCACCGCAGCGACGAAGGGGAGCCTCTTGGCTCCTCTTCATCCCGATAAATACGTTGCCGGCGCTGACAACGGCTGAGACGCCTCGTCTCGGCGAAGGTGGGCACGCGATGCTTGGCCGAGGTCGGCTAAGGGTCGATTCTGTTGAAAAAGGCCGGCAGTATTCCGTTGTAATGGTTGGGCCGGGGATGAGATCGAAGTGGTCCCTATGCGGGCCTTGCGATAGGTGTCGCTATCAGCTTGGCCATCTTCCGAAGGTTCTGGGCGGTGGCTGCGAGAGTGAATTCGTCGCGTGCGCCGTTTGGGCCTCGTAATCGCAAACGGTTGAGCTTGAGAATGCGCTTGAGGTGCGCAAACAGCATCTCGATCTTCTTCCGCAACCGGCGTGAAGTACGGCCCTCCCATGATCGTGCTATGTCGCGAGCGCCCTCGTAGATCGAGCGAGACACTTTGCGGACCAAGTCCTTGGGGCAGCAGCGAGCCTTCAAGGCGCAGCCGGTGCAATCGCGCTTGCTCGCACGGTAGAGCATCGTTGCGCCATCGTTCACCAGTGTTCCGGTTGCGGTCAGCATCTTGCCGCCGGGGCAGGTATAGACGTCGCTGGTGTGGTCATAGGTGAAGTCCTCGCGCGAAAAGGTCCCGTCCGCGCGGACCGACTTGTCGAACACCGTCACGTGCGGCTCGATCCCGTGCTCGTAAACCAGCCAGCCGAGCATCTCGGCCGAGCCGTAGCCGCTGTCGCCGAGGAGCCTGGTGGGGTAAAGGTCGAACCGTTTGAGCGAGCGCTCAATCATGCGCTTGGCAGCCAACGCCTCCGCCCTGCCGGATTGCCGTGGTTGCCTCGACATCGACGATGATGGCGTTCTCGACGTCGACCAGATAGTTTGTCGAGTAGGCGAAGAAGGCTTGGCCGCCGTGCGCGCCCGTCCAGCGTGCCGCCGGATCGGCGGGCGACACGAACTTCGGGATGACCTCGGTCGCTGCTCCGAAAGCGGCATCGTCGAGGACGGCGAGGTACTCGCCTATCGCCCGGCCTGCCGCCTCCGGTGGGAGGCCCTTGTCCCCTTCAATCCCCTTTTGCCGATTGGCGTCGGCCTTTGATCAGGCTCGCATCGACGGCAAATCCTTCACCGCCGACCAGCCGCTCCTCGATACAACGGTGCAAGGCGTTCTCGAACACGCGAGGGAAGAGATCGCCTTCTCGGAAGCGACCATGTCTGTTCTTGGAGAATGTCGAGTGATCCGGCACCGCACCGTCCAGGCCGAGCCGGCAGAACCACCGGTAGGCCAAATTGAGATGAACCTCATCGCACAGCCGCCGCTCCGATCGGATGCCGAAGCAATAGCCGATCAGGAGCATCCGTATCATCAGCTCGGGATCGATCGAAGCCGGCCGATCTTACTGTAGAAGGGCGCCAAGTCCTGCCTAATCTGTTCAAGATCGACAAATCTATCGATCGAGCGAAGCAAGTGGTCGGAAGGGAAGTGCCTCTCGAGCGAGAACTCATAGAACAAAGCAGCCTGTTCGACTTGCCGATGTCCCATCATGATCTTCAGTCCTGCCAATTAGAGCTGCGTGGTGCGCGCCGCCGAGGCGGGGCTCAATCCGTGGGCTGCGGGCCCTCGTAGCCCTCGATCACGATGATATCGATGTCGCGCCCGCGCGCAGTGCCCTCGCCTTGGTGTATTCAGGTGAGCGGTAGCAGGCGAGCGCGGTTTCGTAGTCCTTGAACTCGATCACGATGTTGGGGTCGCGCGCCTTGCCCTCCACCGCCTCGAATGTGCCGCCGCGTACCAGGAATTTCGCGTGGTATTTGCAGAGCACCGCCGCGAGGGCGGGGCCGTAGGCTTTGGTGTATTCGGGTTTGATCACATCGATGCGCCCGATCCAATACCCGTTCGGCATGTTGTCCTCCTCATTTTTGCATTCTCAAATTAAGAGGGGCCGCTGGGAAGCGAAGGGCCATTTCCGGACTCATGCACCGCAGTAGTGGCAGTACGGCGACCCGCGCGCGCTCGCGGCCGACGTGGCCTTACCCCCGTTCGACAACGACTGTTCCCCTCACCACGAACAGGATTCGGTTGCCGTCAGTTACCTCAATGGAAGACATAGGTGTTGCGGGAACGCTCCGCAGCTCTTTTGAGGCCGTCTGGCATCCGCTGCGCGGCTCGGTGACATGCTGCCCCATCCGTCGGGAACAGTTCTCCACGCAGGTCTTCTGTCTTTTGGCTCGCGCATGCTAATGAAAGAAGTAACGAGGCATTGCAGCTTCCTCCATTCATGAGCAACCAAGGATAGAGCGGCTTGGTTCAAGAGCCGGAGTTGGTTCCTAACGCATTCGTGTAGAAGATATGCTGATTGAGAAGATCGGCCTATTGGCTGCATCGGCCACCTCCAGTGACCAATCTTGGCCCGGTCGATACCTGCCGTCGATCCCGTTATGTGGGTGACGACGTCGTCCCAGGCGTGCTCTTCTTCGGCGGGATAGTTGATCAGCACGTGTTTCGGCACCGAAGTCGGGACCTCATCCGTGATTCAAAATCGAATTCAGCACTTTGAGAGGGGGCCCAATCGGCGCCGATTGGAACCCTCTGAAAGAACAACTTCTCAAATGTTATCAGCCTATTGCGCCCGGTAAGGCAGGGATCCCATTTGGATCAGCAATGACAGCTTGATCCTGTCCGGCCCGAGGGGTGCACTCCAGAGAAGGGCTCAATCAGTGCGCCGAATGACACGCTTGGCGCGAGTTGCAGAAGAGGAGCACGCCGCCGACCTGCTCGAGCCGAAGCTCGGCCACAACGGCCGGGAAGTTGGGGACCAGCATGAGCGCCACGCCGCTCCATTGATATTAGCACTGCCTATCTCGCTGAAACAACCCGGCGTGATCGTCTGACTATCAGCTGCTTTGCCGATGCAGCAGGGTGAACCGCGTATCGATTACAGCCTGTTCCGGCCCGATGTCGGGATGCAGGATCCGAGCGATTATAAGTCGCGCGGCTTCCTTGCCGATCAGGTCGCCGGGCGGGCGGATTGTCGTCAGCGATGGATTTGCGGCTGCGCTGAAGCTCAAGTCGCCAAAGCCGACCACCGACAGGCGCTGGGGGATAGAGATGCCAAGCCGTTGACATTCGAAAATTACGCCCAGGGCGACATGATCGTTGGAGCAGGCGACCCCGTCGACATTCGGAAACCGATGCATGGCCTCGCCAAGCAGCATGGCGCCGACTTCGGCGCTCGCCGGAGCGGGGTGCTGGATGATCTCTGCGGTGACGTCAGGGACGTTTCGAGCCGTCTCGACGAAGCCTTGGGCACGCCGCGCCGCGCGGCGATCCTCGTGGAGACGGGCGCCGAGATACAGTAATCGCTTGCGCCCGCGCTGAACAAGATGCGACGCAGCGGCATGACCAACCTGGTCGTGGTGGAAGCCGACTGCCATGTCCATGGTTGGGGAACCAAGCTCCCAGATCTCGACAACAGGCACCTTGCTGTCGCGGAGCAGCCTGCGCGTTGCCGGGCTGTGAGAAAGGCCGGTCAAGACGACAGCGGCGGGGGCCCAGGACAGTGCCGTGCGGACCAGGTTCTCCTCGTCGTGCTCCTTGTACTCGGTGTGGCTGAGCATCACCTGTAGTCGCTGCTTGCCGAGTTCGTCCTGCAGGGCCGCGACGGTCTCGGCGAAGAACGCATTGCGGACCGATGGCACGATGATGCTCACGACGCGCGATGAGGCCGCTGCCAGGCCACCGGCCATCAGGTTCGGCACGTAATCGAGCGCTTCGATGGCGCGTGCGATCGCCCCGCTCGCCGCGGCCGAGACCGCATCTGGCTTTCTGAAATAGAGGGACACGGTGGAGGGCGACAGCTCTGCGCGCGCCGCCACATCCATGATCGTGACCCGTTGCATCTTGCGCCGGGTGCGTGTGGGCTTTGATGCGGCCATGCGGTCGTGGCTCAAGATAATAGCGCTATTACTTAACTGAAGCTTGGAAGCCATACAACCTCGTTTCGCCTGTCTAACGATATAGTTTGTGAAATCAGCTAGATATCATGGAGTTGTACATCATAGTTCGCCGGATTGAGCTGGGTGTGGCTCAGTCGTTGATTTCCATAAATCGCAGCGCTACTATAGATGATCACCGCGGCTGCAAGAACCGTCGGGACGGGAGAACGGGCTCATGGCTTCGGTCAGCCTGCGCAAGCTTGAGAAGAGCTACGGCGCGTTTCGCGTCGTCAAGGCGATCGACCTCGAGATCACGGACGGTGAATTCGTCGTGCTCGTCGGTCCGTCCGGCTGCGGCAAGTCGACCACGCTGCGCATGATCGCCGGCCTTGAACGCATCAGCGGCGGCGAGATCCGGATCGGCGATCGCATCGTCAACGATCTGCCGCCGCGCGAGCGCGACATCGCCATGGTTTTCCAGGACTACGCGCTCTACCCGCACAAGACGGTGCGCGAGAACATGGGCTTTAGCCTGAAGGTGCGCGGCGCGAATGCGGCGGACGCGGACGCCAAGATCAGGGACGCGGCGGAGGTGCTCGGCATCACGCATTTGCTCGACCGGCGGCCGGGACAGCTCTCCGGCGGTCAACGTCAGCGCGTCGCGATGGGCCGCGCCATCGTCCGGCGGCCGCAGGTCTTCCTGTTCGACGAACCGCTCTCCAATCTCGACGCAAAACTGCGCGGGCAGGTGCGCACGGAGATCAAGCGGCTGCATCAGACGATCGGGACCACCATCGTCTATGTCACCCACGACCAGGTCGAGGCGATGACCTTGGCCGACCGCATCGTCATCCTGCGCGGTGGCGATATCGAACAGATCGGCACGCCGGACCAAGTCTACAATGATCCGGCGAGCGTTTTCGTCGGTGGCTTCGTCGGCGCTCCTTCGATGAATTTTGCGAAGGCCAGGGCCGCCCAAGGCTATCTCGACTTCGCCGACGGCAACCGTCTGCCGCTTGCGAGCCTCGCCGGCACAAAACTCTGGGCCGCCGACGGGCGTGAATTCATCGTGGGCATCAGGCCCGAGCATTTCACGCCCCTGATGTCCGACATCGGCCTGAACTGCCAGGTTCAGGTCGTCGAGCCGCTCGGCTCCGATACGCTGGTGCATTTTGCGGTGGGCGGCGCGACGCTGACCGCGCGGCTGCCGCCCGAGCTGCGCCCGCAAGCCGGCGAAGCCATCAAGCTGGGGCTGGACCCCGCGAAGATTCACCTGTTCGATCCGGAGACGGAGCGCGCCTTGCAGTAAAGAGTGCGCAGCGAGACCACCAACAGCAAGCCAGTCAAGCCGCAACAAGCGGCGGATTATCCGGGAGGAAGGCATGAGTTCAGGACGCATTTCCAAGATGGCGGGATTGCTACTCGCGTGTGCCGCGGCCGCATTCGCAACCGGGGCATCCGCCGAGACAAATTTGAAGGTGTTCGTCACGAGCCAGGGGCAGCCCGCCATCTGGCGCACGCTGCTTGATCAGTACGAAGCGCGCAATCCCGGCGTCAAGGTCAGTATCGAGCTCGGCGGTACGACCTCGGACATGCAGGCGCAATATCTCAACACGGTGCTCACGGCGAAGGACTCCTCCCTCGACGTGCTGATGCTCGACGTGATCCGCCCGGCGCAGTTTGCGGCGGCGGGCTGGACCAGCCCGATCGCAAGCGACATGTCTTCCTATCTGCGCGCCTATGCCGAGGCGAACACGATCGACGGCAAGGTGGTGGCGCTCCCCGCCTTCGCCGATTCCATGTTTCTGTATTACCGCAAGGACCTGCTGGACAAATACGGGCTTCAGCCGCCAAAAACCTGGGACGAACTCGCGGACGCCGCCAAGAAGGTCGCGGACGGCGAGAACAATCCGAACCTGCAGGGTCTGTCGTTCCAGGGCAAGGCGATCGAAGGTGCGGTCTGCACCTTCCTGGTGCCGTACTGGAGCCAGGGCAAGGTGGTGACCAAGCATGGCAAGCTCGATTTCGATCGCGAGGCGGCGACTAAATCGCTCGCGCTCTGGAAGGGTTTTGCCGAGAGCGGCGTCGCCAAGAAGAACATTGCCGAGGTCGCGACCGACGATACGCGCAAGGAGTTCCAGGCCGGCAACGTCCTGTTCGCGGTGAACTGGGCCTATGCATGGGCAATGTCGCAGGGCGCCGAGTCCGCGGTCGCGGGCAAGGTTGGCGTCGCACGGCTTCCGGCCGTCAAGGGCGGCGAACAGGCGACCTGCCTTGGCGGCTGGGAGTGGGGCGTTTCCGCCTTTTCCAAGCATCAGGACGAAGCGAAGAAGCTGGTTGAATATTTATCGAGTCCAGAAGTCTCCAAATTCGTGGCCATCAACGGCTCCCTGCTGCCGACCTACGGCAAGCTTTACAAGGATGCCGACGTGACCAAGGCGGTGCCGTGGTTCGCCGACGCGCAGTCGATCGTCGAGACGGCAAAGCCGCGGCCGGTGACGCCGCGCTACAACGAGGTCAGTGAAGCGATCCGGACCACGGTCAACGCGGTGCTGGCGGGCGCGACCACGCCGGCGGACGGCGCCGCTCAGATCGAGGCACGCCTGAAGCGGATCATCCGCTAAAGCGCGTACTGCAGTCCGGATCGGACCTGATGACGACGACATCGATGTTCAAGAGCGAGGCCGATCGCCCGGTTGTGCGGCGTTCGTGGCTGTCGCGCTGGTCCGACCCTGATGACACCACACTTGCCGTGATGCTTCTGGCGCCCGCCGCGATCCTGCTCGGCGTGATGATCGTCTATCCGGTGAGCCGGCTGATCTACACCAGCTTTCTCGACCTCTCGCTGACGTCGGGCCTGCCGGCGCGGTTCGCGGGGCTCGCGAACTTCAAGCAGATGCCCGACGATCCGGTGTTCTGGCAGGCGACCTGGAACACGGTGCTGATCACGCTCATCACCGTGCCCGGCTCGCTCGTCGTCGGGTTCGCACTCGCGCTGCTCGCCAATCTGCCATTCCAGATGAAATGGCCGGTCAGGCTTTCGCTGCTCATTCCCTGGGCGTTGCCGCTCTCCTTCGCCGGCCTGATCTTCGGCTGGTTCTTCCATTCCGAGTACGGCGTCGTCAACGACGTACTCAACCGGATCGGCCTGCCGGGCGTGATCTGGTTTAACTCGCCGCGGCTCGCCTTCGCCGCGATCTGCCTGGCCATCATCTGGAAGGCCTCGTCCTTCATGGCGATGATCATTCTCGCAGGCCTGCAGACCATTCCGCGTTCGCTTTACGAGGCCGCCGACGTCGACGGCGCCGGGCGCGTGCGGCAGTTCTTCGAGATCACGCTGCCGCTGCTGAAGCCCACGATCGTCGTCGCGCTGATCTTCCGCACTATCACCGCGCTGCAGACCTTCGACATTCCCTACATGATGACGGGCGGAGGGCCGGGCACCGAAACCGCGACGCTGGCCATGTACATTCATCAAAACACGGTGTCGTTCCTTGACCTGGGCTACGGGTCGGCGCTCGCCGTGGTGATGTTCGGCCTGTCGATGCTGGTCACCGCGCTATACTTGCGCATGATCCGCGGCAGCGGGGCTGCATCATGACCACGGCTGCCGCCTCTACGTTCGACTCGGCTCTGTCAGGCAGGCCGCTGCGGGCCATCGCCGCGCTCATTCTCATCGTCAACGGCCTATTCCCGGCGCTTTGGATCCTGCTGACCTCATTCAAGACCGAGGCGGAGCTCACGCAGAAGCCGATCACCTGGCTCCCGCACGCTGCAACGCTGCGGAATTACATCCAGGCGTTCTCCGACCAGCCGCTGCTCACCTTCCTGTTCAACAGCTTCATGGTCGCGCTGCTCTCGACCGCGCTGACACTGCTGGTCTCGGTGCTCGCAGCCTACGCGCTCGCGCGGCTGAACTTGCGGTTCAGGGGGCTGATCATGTCCGTCATCATCGCAGTCTCCACCTTTCCGCTGGTGACGCTGCTGGTCCCGCTGTTCGAGACGATGCGCGCTCTCAATCTCCTCAATTCGTGGACGGCATTGATCCTGCCCTACACCGTGCTGAGCCTGCCCGTCTGCACCCTGGTGCTGACCTCCTTCTTTGAAGGTATTCCGCGCGATCTGGAGAATGCGGCCATGATCGACGGTTGCACGCGGTTCGGCGCCCTGTTCAGGGTGGTGGTGCCGCTGTCGGCGCCCGGTGTCTTCACCGCCGGCATCCTCGCCTTCGTCAACGCCTGGGACGAATTCCTGCTGGCCCTGTCGTTCAACTCCAATCCGGGATTGCGGACGCTGCCGGTCGGCATCCAGCTCTATCAGGGCGAGTTTGCGTTTCCCTGGCCGGTGATCTCGGCTGCGCTTGTGGTCGGCATCGTGCCCATCGCGATCCTGATCGTGATTTTCCAGGAGCGCGTCGTCTCGGGGTTGACCGCAGGCGGCGTCAAGGGCTGACGGAAAGGCCGGAAGAAATGGACTTGAAACTTGACACGACCTCGTCCGGCTTTGTGCTGTCCATTTCGGGTCGCCGGATACTCTTGCACAGCGCTGCGGCGCCATGTTTCTTCATCGGCCGCGGCAATGACCGCATCGAAATGCATCGCGGCCGCTTCGAAATCGAGGATCGCCTCGTCGAACGCTGCCCGCTCGCGCATGCCGAGATCGACGGCAACACGATCATGTTGTCCTCTGCCACCGGGCAGCCGCCGCGCCTCGCGGCGACGCTTGAGGGCAATGCGCTGAAGCTGCGCTCGCTCGATTCCGCCGTGAATCGATTCTGGCTGCGCGTCGTGGCTGACCGCGACGAGCATATCTGGGGCGGCGGCGAGCAATTCTCCTATTTTGATCTGCGTGGACGACGGTATCCGTTGTGGAGTTCGGAGCCGGGCGTCGGACGCGACAAGACGACGGAGATCACCTTCAAGGCGGACGCGACCGGCCACGCGGGCGGCGACTACTATCACACCAACTATCCGCAGCCGACCTACATCTCCTCAGCGCGCTACGCGCTTCACGTCGAGACGTCAGCCTACAGCGTGTTCGATTTTCGCGAGAGCGAGTTTCACGAGATCGAGGCCTGGGCCGTCCCTGAACGCATCGAGTTGTTTGCCGCGCCGTCGTTCGTCGCGCTGGTGGAGACGCTGTCCGATCGGTTCGGTCGCCAACCACCGCTTCCGGAATGGATCTACAATGGCGCGATCATCGGCCTGAAGGACGGCGCGAACTCGTTCACGCGCCTCGCGACCATGCGCACGGCGGGCGTCAAGGTGTCCGGTCTCTGGTGCGAGGACTGGGTCGGGATTCGACAGACAACCTTCGGTGCGCGGCTGTTCTGGGACTGGAAGGCGAACGAGACGCGTTATCCTGGCCTGCGGCAGCGCATCGCCGAATTGAACGACCAGGGCGTCCGCTTTCTCGGTTACGTGAACCCGTATCTCGCCAGCGATGGCGTCCTGTTCGCGGAGGCCGAGAATGCCGGCTATTTCGTCAAGGATGCCTCCGGACAAACGGCCCTGATCGATTTCGGTGAATTCCACTGCGGCACCGTCGATTTCACCAATCCGCATGCCGCGGCATGGTTCAACGAGGAAATCATCGGCAGGAACATGCTCGACTACGGCCTATCCGGTTGGATGGCTGATTTCGGGGAATATCTGCCGGTCGACGTGCGTCTTGCCAGCGGCATCGATGCAAGGCTTGCGCACAACCTCTGGCCGACGCTGTGGGCCGAAGTGAACGCGAAGGCGGTGGAGAGCCGCGGCCGCACTGGCGAGGCCGTGTTCTTCATGCGGTCCGGCTTCACGGGCGTGCAGAAGTTCTGCCCGTGGCTATGGGCCGGCGATCAATCGGTCGACTTTTCCAGGCATGACGGGCTGGTCACGGTGATCTGCGCCGCCCTGTCGTCGGGATTGCTCGGCAACGCCTATCACCACTCCGACATCGGCGGCTACACCAGCCTATTCGGCAGTGTGCGCACACCCGAGCTGCTGATGCGTTGGAGCGAGATGGCGGCCTTTACGCCTGTGATGCGCAGCCACGAAGGCAACAGGCCCCGTGACAATCTTCAGCTCGACGGCAATCCGACGGTTCTCGCGCATTTCGCTGCGATGACGTCGATCTACGTTCACCTCTCGCCTTACCTGCGGGCGTTGTCGCTGGAAGCTGCGCGCCGGGGCCTGCCGGTGCAACGTCCGCTGTTTCTCCATCACGAAGACGACCGGCGAACCTATGGCATTCAGGATTGCTACCTTTATGGCCGTGATCTGCTTGTCGCGCCCGTCTGGCAGGCGGGTCAGGATCAGCGGAGCCTCTACCTTCCGACAGGGACCGACTGGATTCATGTCTGGACCGGCCAGTCATTTGCAGGCGGACAGGACCTATCTGTCGCGGCGCCGTTGGGACGACCGCCAGTTTTCTATCGCGCGGATAGTGAGTTCGAGGTTCTTTTTGTTGAATTGCGGGATTTGTGAAGCCTCCTAGATTGCTGCGTTTAGGCTGACTTTCTTCCAGACGCCCTCGTTCGCCGCTCTCGCCGGTTGCGATTCCGACGCGCTCCTGCGCCAGCAGCGGCGCTCGCTGACCAATGGTGCGATGATGCGCAAGCTTCGATCCCCACCAGGCATGGCGGCAACTTCTGGAAACACGCCAAGATGTGGCGGCGCTTCAACTAACGGCGTACGACCACCTGGCCGGCTGCATCAACGCCATGCACTTGGAAGACCGACATCGCAATATCAAGGCCAATCGTCGAAATCGACTGCATAGGTTGCTCCTCCGAATCGTGGGAGCCTCAAGACGGCACCATTCCTTGGCACTCTCGTGCCGGTGGAGGAGCGGTCCACAGCATCAAAAGCGGACTTTGGAGATGTCGTTCCCATCTCAAATTATGGGGCCAGCGGTTGGTGCGCATCAACCGGAACGCATACCGTCATCGGCCACGAGGATGGTGGCGGTCATGCGGCTTGCTCGATCCTTGCGTCAATCTCCTGGCGCAGCGCCTCGAAATCGATCGGTTTGGTCAATAGGTTGGTCGCGCCTTTCTCCAGCGCTTTGCGCTTGGTTTCGGCATCGCCATAAGCTGTGATCATGATGACGGGAACATCGGGTCGGGCCGACCGCACGATCGGCAGCATCTCCAGCCCGCTCATCCCGGGCATGTTGATATCCGACAGGATCAGGATGAGGGTGGCATCGCGAATCTCGAGCGCGCGTTGCAGCGCGACCGGCGCCGAACGTGCAAACTCCATTAGAAAACGGCCGCGCCGCAGATCGCGCCTGAAGTGCTGACGGAACAGCACTTCCACGTCGGGCTCGTCATCTACGACCAGGATATAAACGCTCAACTCTTGCCTCCGGTCTGCAGTGGTGCGGTCGCAGTGCGCGGCAGCGTGATGATGAATTCGGTAAAGGCGCCAGGCTCGGTATCGACGTCGATCCGTCCGCCATGCTGCTTTACGATGATATCATGGCAAATAGAAAGGCCGAGCCCTGTTCCTTCGCCGGCCGGCTTGGTGGTGAAGAATGGATTGAATATGTTCTCCTTGACCTCAGCGGGAATGCCGGCGCCATTGTCGCGAAACCGGATTTCAACGGCGCTGCCGAGATTTCTTGTTGCTGCGCTCAGCCTTGGCTCGAAACCGTCGCCGGCGCCTTCCTTGCGCTTCGTGGCTGCGTAAAAGCCGTTTGAAATCAGGTTGAGGAACACTCGCGTGATTTCCTGCGGGTAGAGTTCGACCGTCTCCGCGGTGGGGTCGAGGTATCGCTCGACCGTGATGTTGAAGCCCGGCTTCTCCGCGCGCGCACCGTGATAGGCGAGGTTGAGACTTTCCTCGACGATCGCGTTGATGTCGGCGGGACGACGCTCGCCAGAACCTTGGCGCGAATGCTGCAGCATGTTCTTGACGATGGAATCGGCCCGCTTGCCGTGCTGGACGATCTTGCCCAGATTGGCGCGCAGGGTGTCGGCCAATTCGGTGATCTCGGTGCGCGCATTGTCGTCGAGCGTCACTCGCCCGAGCGCCTCATGCAGTTCGTCGATCAGTTCCACCGATACGCTGGAGAAGTTGTTGACGAAATTGAGCGGGTTCTTGATCTCATGCGCGATGCCCGCCGTGAGCTGACCAAGTGAGGCCAACTTTTCGGTCTGGACCAGGCGATCCTGAGCCGCCTGCAAGTCACGCAATGCGGCCTCGGCGGCATCGCGTGCCGCGCCGATAGCTTCCTCCGCGCGCTTTCGCTCTGTGATGTCGGCATAGATCATCACGAAGCCGCCGTCCGGCACTGGATTGCGGCGCACCTCGACGACGCGACCGTCCGGACGCGTCCGTTCGTAACGCATTTCGTGCCTCGTATCTTCGAGGGAGCGGCTCAGTTGCGTTTCGAGATCGGCCGAGCCGAACTCGCCGCGCGCAGCGAGATAGTGGAAAAGTTCAGCAAGGCGCGGCCGCGCGGCAAGCAGGGACTCCGGCAGGTCGAGCATCTCCTGCAAATTGTGGTTCCATGCCGCCAGGCGACCCGCGGCGTCGAACATTGCGACAGCGTCACCCATATTGTCGAAGGTTGTGCGTAGTTCGGCCTGGCGCTCGCGTAACTCTCCCAACAGCCGAGCATTCTCGATCGCGATCGCGGCTTGTGCGGCAAATCCCTCCAAGATGGCGATCGCGTCCTCGGTGAAGGGCCTGACTTCGCGTCGGCCGCAGACGATCATTCCGAGAAGCGTCTCGTCGCGACGCAGCGGCACGAACAGCGCGGTACGAATCCCGCCAAGTTCGACTGCACCTCGCATCACCGGATGGTCGATTTCGGCGCAGTCGGCGAGGTGCACGAGGCGCTCGCCGGCGAGCAGGCGCCGGCCGGCGGGATGATCTGATGCCCGAAAACCCCGTCGCAAGATATCGGCGAATTGTTCCGGCAGATCATGCACCGCGACAGCGCGGAACCGATCGCCATCGTAGACCTGCAGGCTGCCATAAGCGACATCGCAGAGGCGGTGTGCCTTCAGCAGGATGGTATTGAACACCGGCGCGAGATTGCCCGGCGATGAATTGATGACTTGCAGCACTTCGGCGGTCGCGGTTTGTCGCTCGAGCGCTTCGCGTTGCTCGGTCAAGAGCCGCGCATTCTCGATTGCGATGACCGCCTGGTCGGCGAAGGTGCACACCAGTTCGATCTGCCGTTCGGTAAACGGCTCAGGTCGTTGGCGCGCCATGCTCATCATACCAATCGGCTCGCCGTCGCGCAGCAGCGGCACGCCGAGGAGCGCGCGTACTCTCGCGAGCTCGAAGATCTCGGGAAACTGATATTCCGCGTCGGCGGTGATATCGGCGATCTGAACGGCGCGGCGTTGCGAGATGACGCGTCCGGTCATCGTGCGCTGGCCCGAAAGCCCGGAAACCGGATGAGTATCAAGGTACTTCTGCAATCTGACGGCGCCAGCCGCCGCTTCAGGAGTCGAACTGACGGCCGCGATGTAGCGGAAGACGTCGCCATCGCGCTGCGAGATGAACGCCATCTCAGCCTCGCATAAATGCGCCGAGGTCCGGGCGACCGTCTCCAGCACGGGCTTGAGGTCGAAGGTCGAGCGGCTGATGACCTTCAGCACATCGGCGGTCGCGGTCTGATGCTGCAAGGATTCAGTCAAGTCGGCTGTGCGCTCGCGTAGCTCGCCCAGGAGCCGCGCGTTCTCAATGGCAATGACGGCTTGAGCAGCAAAATTCCGGACTAGCGAAATCTGCTTGTCGTTGAACGCGCGTACTTCCTGCCGGAAAAACACCAGCTTGCCGATGACGTTGCTCTCCTTGAGCATTGGCACAGCCAGGACAGTTCGATAGCCGCCGAGCTCGGCGGCTGCCACCGCCAAAGGGTCGCCTTGAAGGTAAGGTTGCTCGATGGTGATGTCTGTCGTTTGCGCAACCTGCTTGGTTGCTACTGCGCGGCCAAAGGTGATGTGCGGATTGGGCCGTACCGGCCCGCGCAGCATGAAATCAACGAATGCTTGCGGCGCGTTGTGGGCCGCGCCCAGTCGAAAAGCATCACCCTCTGCCAGCATCAGCATGCCGAACTTGGCCTGGCAGATGCGCGAGGCGTTCTCCAGGATCGCAGCAAACACTGGCTGAAGATCGCCTGGGGAACGACTGATGATCTGGAGCACTTCGGAGGTTGCCGTCCGCTGTTCCAATGCTTCTGTAAGCTCGTCGGTGCGCTGGCGCAGTTCGCCCAGGAGCCGCGCGTTGTCGATGGCAATCACGGCCTGTGCGGCGAAGTTCTGTACGAGCGCGATCTCCTTATCGGAGAATGGTCGCACCTCCTGACGGTAGACGTTGAAAGCGCCAAGCAGGGCGTTATCCTTGCGCAGCGCGATGCTGATCAGCGTGCGCGCACCGCCCAGGTCGACATAGGCGCGGCGCACGTGATTGCCGGCCTGATAGAGCTCTGTCGCCGCCAAATCCACAACATGAACCAGACTTTGACCGCGCACGATGTCCAGAAGACTTGCCGAAGCCGCCACCGGCACAGGCTCGCGGACAAACTCGGCGAGCGCGGCTGGCACCGCGTAGGTGGCGGCGACGCTAAATCGCTCCCCGTCGTAAGTCCAAAGAGTGCCAAACCCGGCTCTGCACAGCCCTATCGCTTTCTCGAGCATCGCCTGAAACACCAGGGCGAGATCGCCGGGCGAGGAATTGATGACCTGCAGCACCTCCGCGGTCGCGGCCTCCCGCTCACGTGCTTCTTTCAGTTCGCGGGTGCGCGTGTCTAGCTGCTGTTGCAGGTCGGCAATGGATGGGGCTGCGCTCGACGGGTTGGGCGCTTTTCGCCCGCTCACGCGCCGCTCCTTGACCGGATGCTCACTTCCGCTGCGTCGCCGCATCTCGCTCCCCCGGATGGGTCAGAACGATGCTCAAGCTTATACAAATTCGCAGTTTCGCGCCATGGCCGGGAAGCGCTATGGGTCAAAGGCTGCCCTCGGCAGCCAGCATGCCCTTGGTCGGGTCATCTCTCGGAAGCCGACACCACCGTGCTCTGGGCTGAGGTCAGCCACGGGCCCAGGCTGTGTGAAAACGCTCTGTTTGGAGTGATTCGCGCGATAAGATTCCCTGCGTTTGCGGGGGCATCCAATGAAGCGCTTTGTTGAAGGATTGGATCGCGGCCAGAGCACATTGTTTCCGGCATCGCTCGATGACTATGTGGCAGAGGACAACCCGGTGCGAGCGGTCGACGTGTTCGTCGATGGTCTCGATCTCGACAAGCTCGGGTTCATCGGAGTCCAGCCATTCGACACGGGCCGACCCAGCTATCACCCGGGCACTATGCTCAAGCTCTACATCTACGGCTATCTTAATCGGGTTCCGTCGAGCCGATGCCTGGAGCGGGAATGCCTGCGCAATATCGAGATGATCTGGTTGACCGGGCATCTGGCGCCGGACTTCAAGACGATCGCGGACTTCCGCAAGGACAATGGCAAGGCCATCCGTGAGGTCTGTCGCGAGTTCGTCGCGCTGTGCCGCAAGCTTGAGCTGCTCAGTACCGGGAGCGTCGCCATTGACGGATCAAAGTTCAAGGCTGTCAATGCACGGGATAAGAACTTCACCGAGGCCAAGATGAAGAGGCGTTTTGAGCGCATCGATGAGAGCGTCGCCCGGTACCTCTCTCAGCTTGAAACCGCCGATCGGCATGGGGATGCGGTCCCAGAGGTGAAGGTTGAGCGGTTGAAGGGCAAGATCGAGAAGCTCAAGGAGGAGATCGTCCGGCTCAACGCGATCAACGCGGAAATGATGAAGAGCAAGGACAG
Source organism: Bradyrhizobium sp. CCBAU 45384 (assembly GCF_028128665.1). Taxonomy (NCBI): domain Bacteria; kingdom Pseudomonadati; phylum Pseudomonadota; class Alphaproteobacteria; order Hyphomicrobiales; family Nitrobacteraceae; genus Bradyrhizobium; species Bradyrhizobium sp. CCBAU 45384. Next base: position 7,059 of record NZ_LBIZ01000084.1, on the reverse strand, counting down.
GCAGATCTCGCTCTCCGATCCTGACGCACGCTCGATGGCTACAAGTGGCAAGGACACCGGCATCGTTGGCTACAACGTGCAGATTGCTGTTGATACGCAGCATCATCTTATCGTGGCTCACTATGTGACCAACGTGGGCAACGATCGCCACCAGCTTGCCGACATGGCCGAACAGGCCCGTGCCGAGATGGCTGTCGAGACACTCGAGGTCGTTGCTGATCGCGGCTACTATGACAGCGAACAGCTTCGCGCCTGTGAGCAGGCCGGCATCACGGTCACATTGCCGAAACCGATGACCTCAGGCGCGAAAGCCGCAGGTCGTTTTGGCAAGCAGGACTTCGTCTATCTTGCTGCCGAGGACGTCTATCGCTGCCCTGCTGGCGAACGGCTGACGTACCGCTTCACCGGCCAAGAGGACGGTAAGATGCTGCGCCGTTACTGGACGACCGCCTGCCAAAGCTGCGCGCTCAAAGCTCAGTGCACGACCGGCCCTGAGCGGCGCATCGCGCGGTGGGAGCACGAGGCCGTGCTGGAGAAGGTTCAGCAGCGGCTCGACCAAGACCCCAACAAGATGACCTTACGCCGCAAGACGGCCGAGCATCCCTTCGGGACCATAAAGGCCTGGATGGGTGCCACGCACTTCCTGATGCGAAGACAGCACAAGGTTGCGACCGAGATGGCGCTGAACGTGCTCGCCTACAATATGAAACGTGCAATAGCGATTTTGGGTTGCCGAACCCTGCTGGAGGCGATGCAGACGTAAGGAGTTTGTATCGGAGCCAACTCTAGCCGCGAAACCGATCCCGGGCCTCTCGACTTACCAGTCGGCAAAAGGGTTATCACACAGCCTGGGCCACAAGCTGAAATACACTTTCTCGACGCTCGCTACGAACTGGCTTTGCGCCGCGGCGCTTGTGCCCGAGTATGAAATACTACCTACCATCGGCCCTCAACGCGCGTTTGCCAGCCCCCTGTGATCGGCATCACATACCGTCCGCTTGCCTTTCGCCACGCTCTGGATACGCTGCTACCATTGATTTGGGTCATTTTTGCCGTGTGGCTCGGATGCGGACCGGCGATGGCCGAACGGCGCGTTGCGCTGGTGATCGGCAATTCGGCCTACAAGAGCGCCCCGAGGCTCGCCAATCCGGTTAACGACGCCACTCTGGTGGGTGGCATGTTCAAGACGGCCGGCTTCGACAATGTCGATGTAAGGGTCGACCTCAATGCCGCCGGCATGCGCAGGTCGTTGCGCGAGTTTGCGGGCCGGACCCGCGATGCCGACGTTGCCGTCATTTATTATGCCGGCCACGGCATCGAGCTCGACGGCACCAACTATTTGATCCCCACTGATGCCGCGCTGGAGACAGACGGTGACGTGCTCGACGAGACCGTTGCGCTTGACCGCGCGCTGTTCGCCGTGGAACCGGCCAAGCAGCTGCGGCTCGTCATCCTGGATGCCTGCCGCGACAACCCGTTCGCCAAGACCATGAAGCGGACAATCGCCTCGCGCGCGATCGGCCGCGGCCTTGCCAAGGTCGAGCCGACCAGCCCGAACACCTTGATCGCCTTCGCTGCGAAGGCAGGCTCGACCGCCTCGGACGGCGATAGCAAGAACAGCCCGTTTGCCACCGCGCTGGTCGAACGCCTGCCGACGCCGGGGCTCGATCTGGGCAAGGCGTTCCGTTTCGTCCGCGACGACGTGCTCAAGGCCACCGGCAACAAGCAGGAGCCCTTTGTCTATGGTTCGCTCGGCGGCGACGACGTGTCGCTCGTTCCGGCGAAGCCGGTCGCGGCTGGACCGCAGGCCAGCCCGGACAGCGAAATCCGGCGGGACTACGAGCTCGCGCTCCAGATTAGCACCCGCGACGTTCTGGTCCTCTTTCATCAACCGCTTTCCAAGCGGCTTCTATATCGACCTTGCGAAGGGCCAATTGTGCAAGATTGTCACCGAAGAAACCCGGGCCGCCGCCGCGGAAAAGGTGAGGCAAGCCGAGGACGAGAAGTCTCGGCTTGCCGCCGAGCGGGCCAAGAAAGCCGAACAGGACAAGGCAGCTGCGGCCGCCAAGGCCGCAGAGGACGCGCGGCTAGCGGCAGAGAAGGCCAAGCAGATTGAGGAAGCCAAGGCAGCCGCAGCAGAACAGCGCAGGAAGGATGCAGAAGCCGCCGTCGCCAAGGCGCTGGCCGACAAGCAGGCCGCCGAGAAGGCGCTCGCCGACAAGATCGCAAGCGACAAGGCGGCCGCAGAAATGGCTGCGAAGCAGGCGGCGGACGCGAAAGCGCGGGAGAGCGAACAGAAAGTTGCCGCCGTTGACCCGACCTCTTCACCGTCGAGCCTATCTCCGCAGGAGACTGCGAGGCTGGTACAGTCCGAACTCCGCCGGGTCGGCTGTCTCGCGGCCGCGGCCGACGGCGACTGGAACGCGTCATCGCAACGCTCGCTGACGCTATTCAACAAATACGCGGGAACGAAGTTTGACGCCAAGCAGGCGAGCTTCGAAGCGCTCGATGCCATCAAGGCCAAATCAGGCCGGGTCTGCCCGCTGGTCTGCGAGCACGGCTTCAAGGCCGATGGCGATGCCTGCGTGAAGGTCACCTGCCGCGCGGGCTATCGCGTCAACGACGCCAACGAGTGTGGGAAGACGCCGAATAAGAAGCCGGTTGCCACCCGCGAGGATGCCAAGCCGCGAGACGACGAGAGAAAGAAGAGCGAAGCCGCGCCTGCAAAGCCGCAGGCCACGGGGCAGTTCTATTGCAACTCTCAGATAGCCGTCCAGTGCGACAAGGGTGCCGCTTGCAGCTGCCCAAGGGTGCTTTCACTCACGGAATAATGACTGAGGTGTGCGATTGATAACGAGCTTCTCTTTGCTAACGAAGTCCGTTTCGGGTCTTGGCTGCGTGAAAACGCTAAGAGGCTTGAGCGCGATAGAAGAAGTTGTTTGTCCAAGACCGATGTCGCGCGCAACGTCGAAAGTGCCTTCAACTTTGACGACGAACTGTAGAATCCAATTCTAGTCGTGTTTCGCACTTTTGCGTTTTCACGCAGCCAGGGTGAAGAGCGACATAATTGCTGCGCGGCAGTAAAATGTCGCGATGAGCCAAAGGCGACATCCAGTCACCCCTCAGACCGTCTCGGTAAGGGACGTGCTGGATAGAAGCTGCGTTCAGCACGTGACGAGATCGGTATGGCCAAATCCCTTGGTGTAGTCGAGCACTGAGATCACGGTTGGCGTCAGCCGAAAGATGCGAACATCTCCGGGCATCGGCAGCGCACCCGGCATGGATTTCTGTTCCGGATATCTCTGGAATAGCAGCCGCAACGCTTTTTCGCCTTCGACCGGATCGTTGACCACTTCGGCCCGCGCCGCCATGGACAGCCCGGTGATTTCCATTACCTGCGGCGTGTCGTCGTCGATCGCGAGAGATGCGCGGTTATCGCGGGTCAGATTGGATGCCTTTTGGCTTTCTTTCCCGCACAGGAAATAGATCGCAAAGCCGTCGTTGGCGTAGCCCACGGTAGTTACCTGGGGCCAGCCGTCCGGACGCAGCGTCGCGATACGCATCGTGCGGTGCTGATCGAGCAATGCCTGAATCTTTCGCCTGGATACGTCGTCCATGGTCATAGACCTTCACGTTCGCCCACAGCAAGAAACACAATAGCAAAGGTGAGCGAGGCGAGGTTGAGGCAAATCAAGACGGAAGCTGGGGCGTGGGCCGAGCTCGATCGTGCTACGGCCGGTGCAGCGATGAGAGTCCGCCGTTAGTTGCCGCATCGGCCGTATCCGCGCATGTCTTCGATCCAGCGCGCACGTTTATGCTCGTCCGCGAATGTAAGTCCACAGAGACTTTCGTGGATCGGCTTTATTACCAGCAATAGACCGCCGCGGGCATACCCATTGTTACAACGATGCGGTCCGAACGCCAGGTAAGCAGGCGCCTCGGGAAATGTCTCTCCCTGGCGAAGCCCGGCCGGAAGATTTGTTCTAGAAAACCTTTGGACATCGCCGGCATAGTTCCCGGGGGTCCATCGCAGCAACCGCCGACACCTATCAGCGCCCGCATTCCCTCAATGTTCGTGCGGTGGAAGCTGGCAACTAGCGGCACGGAAGTCGGCCTAGTCGGTACCGCTCAAGGCGCCGCGCCAACCAGTGTACATGCAATCCCATTAACTTGAACGCGACGAAGGCATGTTCTGCTTTGTTTGATTTACCTCTCGTGCCACCATTGGGGATGCGGAGGTCCACGATGCAGCGGTGTGTCTCATTGGGTGCGGTCATCCTCGGTAGTCTGCTCGCCGGCAGCGGTGTCGCCGGAATCGTCGCGCCGAGCCAAAGATCGGAAGTGGTGGACAAGCAGGCCGCGCCTTCCGTCGACGTCGAACTCGTCATCGCGGTCGACGTCTCCTATTCCATGGACATGGACGAGCTCGCGGTCCAGCGGGAGGGCTACGCACAGGCCATCGTGTCCAAGGAATTCCTGCAGGCGCTGCGCTCCGGTCCAAACGGCAAAATCTCGGTGACCTACTTCGAATGGTCGGCCTCCAGTGACCAGAAGATCATCTTTCCTTGGCGCGTCGTCGACGGCCCCGAGACAGCCGACGCCGTCGCCAACGAGATCATGCAGACGCCGGTCCGGCGGGGATCGCGGACCTCGATCTCTGGAGCCATCCTTTTCGCCATGCCGCTGTTCGACCAGGATCCGCAGCGGGGATTGCGGCGCGTGATCGACATTTCCGGCGACGGACCGAACAACAACGGCGACCCGGTCACGCGGGTTCGCGACGAGGCGCTGGCGAAAGGCATCGTCATCAACGGACTGCCGATCATGATCAAGGAGCCGTCCTATTCTACGATGGATATCGACAATCTCGATTGGTACTACGAAGATTGCGTCATCGGCGGGCCCGGCTCGTTCGTCGTGACGATCAAGGACCGTGACCAGTTTAAGGAGGCGATCCGTACGAAACTTCTGCTCGAGGTCGCCGGAAGGAGGCCCGAACACCGCATCGTTCCGGTAGCTGAAAAGGAGCCGCGCGTCAGTTGCACGATTGGCGAGAAGATCTGGCAGGATCGCTGGGGGCGATGAGACGGGCTTCGTCCAAGCGGGCGTACGCATGACTGATTGACCGCCCTCTCTCTTGCGCTCGCGGTCAAGTTGCGGAAACATCCGACGGCCGATCGCCATCGGGCTAACGGCGAGGAAAAACGAACTTGAGCATGGGGTGGGGAACGGCGCAACGCCCTTGCACCAGGCGCCGAATAGCTGGAAGTCGGTCCCGTAGGCCCTGCGCGTTGCCTGGACCTTCGCTGCCTTGGCATGTCCGACAGCCACGGCGATCTCGGGAGCCATTTTTGCCGATGAGCCACTAGGAACCGGGCTCGCCTTGGTGTCCTGATTGATGAGTGCCATGCATCAAACGGGTCGGGCAGGGGCCGGTGGTCTGGGCTAATTTCTACACTGCCTATCAATGCGCCGACCTGATCGGGAAACGCTTTGCGCCACTCATTGCAGAGGAGCGCGTGCGGTCGCTGGAGGAGTTCAACGTCGGAGAGCCGCCCGCCAGGGGATCTCCCCTGCCAGCGCGAGAGAGCGTAGCGGATGGCAGCGACGAGCTTGATCTTCTAGCTGATGAGAGCCAGCTTGGCGCGCAGCCATACCTCGAAGGCATCAGCCAGTGGCCGGCTTCTCTGCTGACGCCGAGGCGACGCTCGTCCGCGCATGTGCTTCAGCGCCTCGCTCGCGATCGGCGCGGGACCGGACTGTCGCATGCGCACCCAGCAGAAGCCGAGTTCGACCTCGCCACATTCGGCAAGCTTTGGATAGGCATTGTAGCCATCGACCTGCAGGACGGCCTTGAAGCCGGCAAGTTGGCTGAACAGCCGCTCGGCTTTGCGGTCGGGTGCATAGATATAGGCGATACCGGGTCCGAGTGGATCGGGGCCGCCCCGAGGCCTGTCGTCGGCGGCATAGGCCCAGAGCTGGCTAGACTTGGTGCGCCCTCGACCAGGAGCGAGCACCGGCACCGTCGTCTCGTCGGCGAACAGCTTAGACCTCGCTCGAAGCACCGTGAGAAGGCGCTCATGCAGCGGGCGCAGATGGAAGGCAAGATGCCCAACCCAGTCCATCAGTGTCGATCGATCGAGAGCGAGCCCTGGCGGGCATAGATCTTGGTCTGCCGGTACTGCGGCAGATGATCGGCATGTTTGGACACCAAGACCTGGGCGACGGGTGCCTCCGTCGGCAGTCAACCGGGCCGGAGCCTCGGCCTGCAGGACGCCATCTTCGCAGGCTCGGCAGGCCTATTTGGGACGTCGGATGACGACAACGCGGAACTGCCCCGGCACCATGTCGAGCCGTTCGCTCTTGTCTTCCGATCTGGTGCAGGCCCCCGTTATCGACCGTGGCTGCGTCCTGTCAGGGCGACGAGTGCATGGAACTCTGGTCGATCACGCGTTTGCAAGTGCGGCAAATTGCGGCCGGATTCTATTCGGTGAAATGTGATTTTTGTAGATCGACCGTGCGGGATCAGCTTTCGAGGCATGCATTGATCAATCGTGGCCCAAGACGTTCAAGCGCATTGCCAGTTTGTAACTTAGAGTTGTGTTGCCGCGATCGCATTGCGGCCTCTGGAGCAAATGATGTACTTCACACTCATCAAGTCGGAGGCGGCATCGGCATCGATGCAATGCAGCCTGTCATTGCCGGAAGCTCTCCCCACCACGGCGCGGCCGCGGTTCTCGACGCTAGCGGCCCGACTTTCGGAGCCGCATGATCGATTCTCGGCCATCAGGCTTGCCGAGAAAGCCGGCTGCCCCGGACGGAGCGAAAGCCGTGGCCCTCCTCTCCCGGGTGTCGCGCGGGATATGAGAGCGCGCGATTGCTGTCCAACTGTCAGCGAAGCCCGCCCGCGGGACGTCGCCAAACAACTGAGCGAGAGCAAATAACCTAATGGCTACGACGCGCGCGATCCATGATATGAGCCAGTCAAGGAAGGCCGCTGCAAGCGGCTGGATCGGGTCGGCTCTCGAATATTATGACTTCTTCATCTACGCGACCGCC
>NZ_LBIZ01000083.1:0-44791 GCF_028128665.1 Bradyrhizobium sp. CCBAU 45384 | reverse complement strand
CACGGCCCGGGAAACCTACCGGGTCCGCATCGACGATCTCGGTAATCCCAAAGCCGTTCCGATCGCGCGGGCCGACTATGATCGGCAGCGGACGGAGGCAGCGACCGGTGCTGCCGCAGCTCGGACCTGACCGAGAGAGGCCGCGCCGCTGCGATCGATGGCGCTCGCAGCGGCGCAGCTTCACGGTATAGACTGACGGTCGATCGACTTGGTATGCGCGTGAGCGCTCATGATGAGGTTGCAGGATGAATCCCGCTGTTGTTGCCGTCGCCATCACCGGCTCTGTTCCGCGCAAGAAGGATAATCCCGCGGTGCCGATCCTGCCCGCCGAGCAGATCGAATCGACGCACCAGGCCTTCGAGGCCGGTGCTACGCTTGCCCATATTCATGTTCGCAACGACGATGAGACGCCGTCTTCAGACCCGGAGCGCTTCGCCCTGGTGCAGGAAGGCATCCGGAAGCATTGCCCAGGGATGATCGTGCAGTTCTCGACCGGCGGGCGTGGCCGCGATCCCTCGGCACGCGGGTCATCGCTCTATCTGAAGCCGGACATGGCCTCGCTGTCGACGGGGTCGGTGAACTTTCCGACCATTGTCTACGAGAACAGCGCCGCGCTGGTCGAGACTCTCGCCGCCGGCATGAAGGCAAATGGCGTTCGTCCTGAAATCGAGATCTTCGATCTGTCGCATCTGCATGGCGCACGACGCCTGATCGAGGCGGGGCTGATGGATGCGCGTCCGCATGTGCAATTCGTCATGGGCGTCAAGAACGCGATGCCGGCCGACGAGCACGTGCTCGACATCCTGCTGGCCGAGCTGCGTCGCCTGATCCCGAAGGCAACCTGGACCGCGGCCGGCATTGGCCGCCATCAGGCCGAGGTCATGGACTGGGCCCTTTCGCGCGGCGCCGATGCGGTTCGCACCGGGCTCGAGGACAATATCAGGGTCGACAAGACGCGCCTTGCCGCCAGCAATGCGGAGCTCGTGAGCATCGCCTGCGAGGCCTTGGCGCGCCATGGCCGCCGAGCCGCAACCGCAACAGAGGCGCGATCCTTGCTCGGGATCGTGCGGTAGGGGACGACCGTCCCGCACCTGACATGCTCCTGGCTGCCTTCTGCCATTCGGCGGCCGGCGTTCCCGTGTGCTGAGTCTCCCGGTAAGAGGGGCTCACAGGCGTGATCGGCGCCTGCCGGGCAGGCGACGACTGGAATGCGGTTCTTGAAATCTGACAGCAGGCTCATCGGGGTCCTGCTGGTGCTCGCAATCACCCAGCTCATTGCATGGGGTACGATCGGCCTTCCGGCCGTGGTCGGCCGCGACCTCGCGGCCGATCTCGGCATGAGCTTGCCGGCGGTGTTCGCGGGCAGCTCGGTGCTCTATGTCACCATGGGCCTGTGTGCGCCCTGGCTCGCCAAGGCGTTTGCGCGCCACGGCGCGCGCAAGGTGATGATGGTGGGCACTGTCGTCTCCGCGCCGGGCTACGTCGTTCTGTTTTTCGCGCGCGAGCCGATCCTGTATTTTGCCGGCTGGATCTTTCTCGGCATGGGCGGCAGCGCCACCTTGTCGACCGGCGCCTACATCATGCTGAACGAGATCGCGGGGCGGGGCGCCAAGAATGCCATCGGCGGGCTGATGCTGGTGACGGGTCTGTCCAGCAGCATCTTCTGGCCGACCACCTCGTTCCTCAGTGACCTGCTCGGCTGGCGCGGCACCTGTCTGGTCTTTGCAGCCATGCTGCTCGGCATCAATCTCCCTCTCTACGCGTTCGTCGCGCCGCGCCGCAAAATCGTGACTGACGAACATGCCGAGGCCGTGAAGGCGGTGCGGCGGCCTGCGATTCCAAGAAGCACTTTCGGCCTCGTCGCCTGCGTGATCACGATGAACGCCTTCGTCAATTTCGGCATCGGCGCCATCCTGATCGAGCTGTTGCGAGCGGAGGGCCTCGCGCCCGCCCAGGCGCTTGCATTCGGCTCGATGCTGGGCGTGATCCAGGTCAGCGCCCGCGGCCTCGACTTCCTCGGCGGCGGCCGCTGGGACGGCATCACCACCGGGCTGGTTGCCGGTACGGCGCTTCCCATCGCCATGGTGCTGCTGATGCTGAGCGAGGGCGCGACCTGGGCGGTCGCAACCTTCATCCTGCTCTATGGCGCCGGCAGTGGCGCGATGGGGGTGGCGCGGGCGACGATCCCGCTGGTCTTCTACGACCAGGCCGAGTTCGCCAAGGCGATGTCGATGATCGCATTGCCGCTCAATCTCGCCTCCGCGATCGCGCCGCCGCTGCTTGCCGGCCTGCTCACCCAGTTCGGCAGCCGCGGCGCGCTGGGCCTCACGCTGGTGATCTCCTGCGCGACAGTGCTGATCCTGGTCCTGCTCGGACGGCGTCGGCCGCGGCTGGCCGCAGCGGCCGCGACCTGAGGCGTTACTCGCAGCGCGGAATTCGTCGCAGCGGGGCTGCGTCCGCTGCCATGGCAGGGGATGGCCGTATGCCGCCAGTGCAGTGCTCAGGGCACCAAAATGGTGTATCCGCAGGGAGCGCGGCACGGCCTCTCGCCGCTGCGCCAAGATCAGCTTCAAGATCCAGTTCCCCGGAGGAAATCGCATGTCGGCCTTGCCGCTCTCAGGCATCAAGATCCTTGACCTCACGCGCGTCCTCGCCGGGCCCTTGTCGGCCCAGATGCTGGGCGATCTCGGCGCCGAGGTGATCAAGATCGAGCGGCCCGGCACCGGCGACGACGCCCGCGCCTTTGGCCCGCCTTACCTCGCCGACCCCGAGGGCAAGGCCAACAACAACAATTCGTTCTATCTCTGCGCCAACCGCAACAAGAAGTCGGTCACCGTCAACATCGCCAAGCCCGAGGGGCAGGCGATCATCCGCGAACTCGCCAAGGACGCCGACGTCTTCATGGAGAATTACAAGGTCGGCGATCTCAAGCGCTACGGCCTCGACTACGAGACGATCAAGGCGATCAACCCCAGGATCATCTATTGCTCGGTGACCGGCTTCGGCCAGACCGGCCCCTACGCGCCGCGTGCCGGTTACGACGCCATTCTGCAGGCGATGGGCGGCCTGATGAGCGTCACCGGCCATATCGACGGCGAGCCCGGCGAGGGCCCGATGAAGGTCGGTCCCTCCATCGTCGATTACATGACCGGCATGAACGCCTCGATCGGGATTCTCTCGGCGCTCTACCATCGCGACGCCAATGGCGGCGTCGGGCAGCATCTCGACGTCTGCCTGTTCGACACCGTGATCGCCTCGCTCAGCCACTGGCTGCAGATCTACCTCGTCAACGGCAAGATCCCGCCGCGCCGCGGCACCTGGGGCAATGGCGGCATGCCGGCCGGCGTATTCCGCTGCACCGACGGCGAGCTGATGGTGGTGGTCGGCAATGACGGCCAGTTCCAGCGCACCTGCGCCGTGCTCGGCGAGCCCGAGCTCGCGAGCGATCCGCGCTTCGTCAGGAACAACGACCGCGTCGTGCACGGCAAGGAGATCATGGCGATCTTCGCCGGCCTGTTCCTGAAAAAGCCGGTGGCCTATTGGCTGGACAAGCTCGAGGAGGCCGGCGTGCCGTCAGGCCCGATCAACAATTTCGAGCAGGTGTTTTCCGATCCGCACGTGCAGTCGCGCGGCATGCGGGTGAAGGTGGACCATCCCTTCCAGCCTGATCTGTCGCTGATCCGCAATGCACTGACCTTCGCCGGCACGCCGATCACCGACTACCGCGCTCCGCCGCTGCTCGGCGAGCACACAAAGGAGGTGCTCGGCGGCAAGCTCGGCTATGATGCCGGGAAGATCGACGAGCTGAAGAAGCAGGGGATCATCTAGCCCTGCGCATCATCTGGTGACCAAAGCATGACGATGGCGCGGCCTTATCTGAGGCTTGCGCGCAATCCCCAGATAAACCCGGTCCGTACTCGCACAGGCTTTCGTTTCGGCTCCGACTCAGATTCGATCTCATCACTGAGTTCGGGGAGACACGTGCATGTCCTACACGATCGGGTTCCAAGCGAAGGACCAGAAGGCAATTCTGGCGACTGAGGCGGCGACTGCCAATCAGGCGGTCGCGATCATTGCCGCACTGCGGCAAAGCGCCGAAGAGATCAAGTTCATCCGCTCGCCGCAGGAAGGCGACATGGGCATCGAGATGCTGCTGCTGCTCGCCAAGGAAGAGGCCGAGGAGATGCCGCAGCGGGGCTAGCCCCGCACCCACACTTCGATCAGAAGCGAAACATGCTGGCTGCAGAATAATGTAGTCAGCAAGCAGTCCCGCTTGAACCGAAGGTGGCCCATGAAACGCGAAGTGCTCCGTGTCGAACCGATCTCGTCCTTTCTCGATCGTGTGAAGGCGCCGACCTCGCCGGTGACGCGCGCCGGCAACATGGTCTTCGTTGCCGGCCTACCGCCGTTTCACCCGGAGACGGGCGAGATCGGCGGGATGGGAATCGAGCGCCAAAGCGAAATCGTCATGGAGCAGATGAAGCTGTGCCTTCAGACCGCCGGCGCCTCGCTCGACAATGTCATGAAGTGCAACGTCTACTGCACCTCGACCAGGCACTTCGCCACGTTCAACACGATCTATGCGCGCTATTTCCCTGAAGATCCGCCGGCTCGGATCTTCGTCGTAACGCCGGAATGGTTCGGTCCGTTCGACGTCGAGATCGACTGCATCGCCATGATGTGAACTAGCGAGCGGCGATCCGTGGCGCCGCCTTGCTCTCCGTTCGCCCCGCCGTCAGCGCCATCGTCGCGACGCTGACGACGCGCCCGACCACGTCCTCGACGTCGTCGAGATCGCACTGGCCTTCCGACAGTTTCGTCAGGCGCTCGCTCTCGCGGATGGTGTGATGCGCCATCGCCAGCGCGAAATTCAGGCCCCAATAGATATCGACGTCGCTGCGGTCGGGCAGGGACCTGCGCATCGCGCCCGCGAATTTGCGCAAATGGTCGATCTCGCGGTTCTTGATGCGACGGATCGGCGGCACTGACTCGATCGAGGCGCGGATCATGAAGCGCGCCGCGGTGGAGCGCTGGTTCTCGGGGCCCAGGCACCCGCGCAGTGTGGGACCGACCAGCGCGCGCAAGATCACCTCGATCGGCGCGCGGCCGCCGCCGGCTTCTTCCGCCGCCTTCAATTCGCGCAAGCGTTCGCGATTGGTTGCGATCGAGCGGGTGACAAATAATTCCGCGATCAGCTCGTCCTTCGAGCCGAAATGATAGTTCACCGCCGCGAGGTTGACGCCCGCCTCCGCGACGATGTCGCGCAGCGTGACGTCGCCAAAGCCGCGATCAGCATAGAGCCGTTCGGCGGCGGCGAGAATGGCAGACCTCGTATGATCGCTGGCCATGGTGAGAACCTCGTCATTCCGGGGCGCGACGCAGTCACGGACCCGGAATCTCGCGCCGCAGCTTCTGGATTCCGGGTTCGACGCTCCGCGTCGCCCCGGAATGACGAGCGGGGGCACGATGCGAGGGGAGTTGCATTTCAAACACTTGTATGAAACTATCGTTTGAAGGCCGGAGAAAGTCAATCCGCATGATGGAATTGTGCCGCACCAGGGTGCCGCCGGTTCCACGCCCCGCAATCCGCTGATGGCGCTTGCGGGCCGCGCACCGCGGGAGGACAGTCCGGCGCAAAACAGGCTTTCAAAGCGAGAGACGAGGAGCGTCCCATGGACTTCGATATGTCGCCCAAGCAGAAGGAATGGCTCGAGCGCGTGCAGTCCTTCATGGCCAAGCACGTGCGTCCGGCGGTGCCGATCTACGATCAGCAGGACAAGAGCGGCGACCGCTGGAAGGTGATTCCGATCCTTGAAGACCTCAAGAAGAAGGCGAAGGCCGAAGGCCTCTGGAACATGTTCCTGCCGCCGAGCGAGCATGAGGACGACGAATTCCGCGGCGCGGGATTGACCAATCTCGAATACGCGCTGCTCTCGGAAGAGATGGGCCGCATCACCTGGGCCTCGGAAGTGTTCAACTGCTCCGCGCCCGACACCGGCAACATGGAAGTCTTCATCCGCTACGGCTCCCGGGAGCAGAAGCGCAAATGGCTGCGTCCGCTGATGGACGGCGAGATCCGCTCGGCCTTCCTGATGACGGAACCGGCCGTGGCCTCGTCCGATGCCACCAACATCGAGACCCGCATCGAGAAGAACGGCGATCACTACGTCATCAACGGCCGCAAATGGTGGTCGTCAGGCGTCGGCGATCCCCGCTGCAAGATCGCGATCCTGATGGGCAAGACCGATTTCAGCGCCGCGAAGCATCAGCAGCAGTCGCAGATCCTGGTTCCGCTCGACACGCCAGGCATCAAGGTCGAGAAGATGCTGCCGGTGTTCGGCTTCGACGATGCGCCGCACGGTCACGCCCAGGTGCTGCTCGAGAACGTGCGGGTGCCGAAGGAGAACATCCTGCTCGGCGAGGGCCGCGGCTTCGAGATCGCGCAGGGCCGCCTCGGACCCGGCCGTATTCATCACTGCATGCGCACCATCGGCAAGGCCGAGGAAGCGCTGGAGAAGATGGTGAGGCGGCTCTCCTCGCGCACCGCCTTCGGCAAGAAGATCGTCGAGCACTCGGTGTGGGAGCAGCGCATCGGCGAGGCCCGCACCAACATCGAGATGACGCGTCTTCTGTGTCTGAAGGCTGCCGACATGATGGACAAGGTCGGCAACAAGACCGCGCAGGCGGAGATCGCCATGATCAAGGTCGCCGCGCCCAATATGGCGCTGAAGATCATCGACGAGGCGATCCAGGCGTTCGGCGGTGCCGGCGTCTCCGATGAGGCCGGCCTTGCCAAGGACTACGCCCACATCCGCACGCTGCGTCTCGCCGACGGTCCGGACGAAGTGCACAATCGCGCCATTGCAAGGTTGGAAGTTCGGAAGTATGCAAATTCTCCCAAGCACTAAGCGGGGGAGAACGCGGGATATTCCCAGCTCGTCATTCCGGGGCGATGCGTAGCATCGAACCCGGAATCTCGAGATTCCGGGTCTGGTCCTTCGGACCATCCCGGAATGACGAACAAACAAATGGGGAGCGTCACCGTGACTGACGGCGTCAGGAAAGACGAGGAGTTCTCGGGCACCAAGCCGGTCGAGGAGCGTCATCGCTTCGACGAGCTGAGGCTGGAGGCGTGGATGCGCGAGCACGTCGAAGGCTTTGAGGGCCCGCTCGTCGTGCTCCAGTTCAAGGGCGGCCAGTCCAATCCGACCTACCGGCTCAACACGCCCACGCGCTCCTACGTGATGCGCAGAAAGCCGTTCGGCAAATTGCTGCCGTCGGCACACGCCGTCGACCGCGAATATCGCGTCATCGCAGCCCTTGGAAAGCAGGGCTTCCCGGTCGCGCGCGCCTATGCGCTGTGCCAGGACGACGGCGTCATCGGCGCTGCCTTCTACATCATGTCGATGGAGGAGGGGCGCGTGTTCTGGGATCCGACGCTGCCGAGCCAGGACAAAGATGCGCGGCGAAAGATCTTCACCAGCAAGATCGAGACGCTGGCGAAGCTCCATATGTACGATCCGGTCGCGATCGGCCTCGGCGACTTCGGCAAGCCCGGTAACTACTTTGCGCGCCAGATCGACCGCTGGACCAAGCAGTATCGCGCGTCCGAGACCCAGCACATAGCGGAGTTCGAGAAGGTCGCCGAATGGCTGCCCAAGACCGTGCCGGAGCAAGCGCGCGTCTCGATCGTCCATGGCGATTATCGTCTCGACAACATGATTTTCCACGCGACGGAACCACGCGTGCAGGCGGTGCTCGACTGGGAACTGTCGACGCTCGGCGATCCCATGGCCGATTTCACCTATCTTTTGATGCAGTGGATCATGCCGGGCCTCGAGGGCGCCGACCTCAAGGCGCTCAACATCCCGAGCGTCGAGGAAGCCGCGCAGATCTATTGCAACGTCACCAGGATGACGGTGCCCGATCTGAACTGGTACTTCGCCTACAATCTGTTCCGCCTCGCCGGCATCACCCAGGGCATCGCCGGTCGCGTCCGCGACGGCACCGCCGCCAACGCCAAGGCGCTGGAGTCAGCCAAGCGCACCGTGCCGCTGTCGAAGGCATCGTGGGAATACGCGCAGAAGGCGGGCGCGGCGTAGGGACGAACGAGCGCGGCCGGTGGCCGCGCTTTTGTTTGGTGCGAATGCTGCTTCTACGTACACAGCGTCATTGCCCGCAAAAGCGGGCAATCCAGTACTCCGTGAAGGCGTGATTGAAGCGAGATGCCGCGGCGTACTGGATGCCCCGGTCAAGCCGGGGCATGACACCTGCGGTGGGGTAAGCTCGTTCCGCCGTCATTGCGAGCGCAGCGAAGCAATCCAGAATCTTTCCGCGGTTGCAGTCTGGATTGCTTCGCTGCGCTCGCAATGACGCTGAGGCAAATTGCGAGACGCCCTATCCGCACTGATGCGTAGGGCGGAATTGACACCCCGCCATCCCATCATATCTCCTCTTGTGCTGATCCGCTCCGGAGCCCGCCACATGATCGATCACGCCACTCTCATCACCTACGTCCTCATCGTTCTCGGCTTCGTCTTCATCCCGGGCCCGGCGACGCTGCTCACCATGGCGCGCGCCGCAAGCTCCGGCACAAAGGCCGGCATCGCGACCGGCGCCGGGATTGCCGCCGGTGACCTGATCCACACCAGCATGGCCATCGTCGGCCTCTCGGCGATCATCGCGACCTCGGCGCTGCTGTTCAGCGTGGTCAAATATGCGGGCGCGGCGTTCCTGATCTATCTCGGCATTCGCGCCATGCTCGACAGGGCGCCGATCGAGCTGAACGGCGGCGCGCCTGCGATCGGCGCGGGCCGCGCCTTTCGCCAGGCCGTGCTGACCGAGGTGCTCAACCCCAAGACCGCGCTGTTCTTCCTGGCCTTCCTGCCGCAATTCGTGCGGCCGGAGCACGGTTCGATCGGACTTCAGCTTGCGATCCTGGGCATCGTCTTCGTGCTGCTCGGCCTGGTCAGCACCGTGGTGTTCGCCCTCGGCGCCGGCCGGCTCGGCGATCTCCTGCGCCGCCACCCTGCCGTGGTGAAGTGGCAGGGCAAGGTGGTCGGGACCATCTACTGCGCCGTCGGCGTGCGGCTGGCGTTGCAGGAGCGATGAGGCGCAACGCTGACTCTGAGGCCGGACCCGTAGGGCGGATTAGCGCAGCGTGATCCGCCACGGTGCTGAGAGCGGAGAGAATGGCGGATTACGCTGCGCCAATCCGCCCTGCGTTTTCAATTCTTCGCGCAATGCGCGATCAGTCTCTCCACGAAGCTCGCGCACTTTTCCAGCTCCGCCATCTCCACGAACTCATCCGGCGTATGCGCCTGCGCAATCGAGCCCGGTCCGATCACCACCGAGGGGACATCGGCCATGCTGGCAAACAAGCTCGCCTCGGTGCCGAACGCGACCTTGGCGTGATCGTTTCGGCCGGCGAGACCCTTGGCCAGCGTGACGATGGCCGCATCCGCCCTGGTGTCGAGCGCGGGGTAGTCGAGGATCTCCTCGAAATCGATGCCGCAGTCCGAATGTCGCGCCTTCATCGCGGGCTCGAGCTCGGCTTTGGCCCAGGCGATGATCGCATCCGTCACCTCCTTGGATTCGGTGATGCCGATGCCGCGGCATTCGAAATCGACTGTGCAGGTATCAGGCACGATGTTCAGCGCCGCACCGCCATGCACGATGCTGGTCAGCAGCGTCGAATGCGGCACGTCGTAGAGGCTGTTGCGCTCGGCTTCGCCGGCGAGCTTCACCGCGCGGCGTCGGATCTCGGTGATCAGCTCGGCGGCATATTCGATGGCGTTGACGCCGTCGGGCGCGATCGAGGAGTGGCGGGCGAGGCCGTGGAACGTCGCGCGCACGCCGTGCTTGCCCTTGTGGCCGACGATGACCTTCATCTCGGTCGGCTCGCCGATGAAGGCGCCGAGCGGCCTCACCTTCTTCTTCGCGACGTCGGCAAGCATCGGCCGCACCCCGACGCAGCCGATCTCCTCGTCATAGGAGATCGCAAGATGAATCGGCGTCGTCAGCTTCGCCTCCAGCATCTCCGGCACCATGGCGAGGCACACCGCGACAAAGCCCTTCATGTCGGTGGTGCCGCGGCCGAAAAGCTTGCCGTCGCGCTCGACCAGCTTGAACGGGTCGTGGCTCCAGTCCTGGCCGACGACGGGTACGACGTCGGTGTGCCCTGACAGCACGAGACCGGGCTTATCCTCCGGTCCGATCGTGACCCAGAGCGAGGCCTTCGTCCCTGTTTCGTCGGTGATGCGCTCGCCTTTGACGCCGAGGAAGGCGAGGTAGCTTTCGATATGTGCGATCAGGGGCAGGTTGGTGCGGTCGCTGATCGTGTCGAAGGCGACAAGCTCGGCAAGCATGTTGCGGATACGGCCGGGGCGTGAGTTCGGGAAGATCGGATTGGGCATTGTCAATTCTTGTCGGAGGAAGACGGAGGCAAAGGTGCCTGCATGAACCATACCAACGTGATGCTGGGGCGCGCAAATCAACACAGGGGCCGTAGCCCGGATGGAGCGCAGCGCAACCCGGGGCCTCCGCGGGTCTTGGCGAGAATCCCGGATTACGCTGCGCTCCATCCGGGCTACGAGATCTTGAGTTGCTTGACGAGCAAAACACGCAAGGCGGTGGGCGTGGGTCATACCGGCGCGAAGGGTTTTTGCAGGGCGGGCAACCGTGAGTTTGGCGACGAGTGGTTGTTCGGCGTTTCGATCTTCGGCGCTCGATAGATGCCGCGGTATGGGTCCCGGCTTTCGCCGGGACGACACCGACGATGTAGTGGCGCCGACGCCGGAGCCGCTAAACCGGCTTGCCCGTATACGGCATCGACGCCGTGAGACCACCATCCACCGGGAAGGCCTGGCCGTTGACATAGGACGCTTCATCGCTCGCCAGGAACAATCCCATCGCCGCGAGCTCGTGCGGCTGGCCCGCACGCTTCAGCGGATTGAGCTGGCCGATCTTGTCATGGGTGCCGCGCTCCTTCGCGCGGTCGAAGATCGGCTTGGTCATGCCGGTTTCGATCAGGCCGGGGCAGACCGCATTGATGCGTACGCCGGTGCCGGAGAGCGAATAGGCCGTGGTCTGCACCAGCGAGATGACGCCGGCCTTGCTCGCGGCATAGGGATGTCCGCTGGCACCGGCCTTGAGGCCCGCAACCGACGCCGTGAGCACGATCGCGCCGGATTGCTGCCTCACCATATGCGGCATCGCATGCTTCACCGCGAGGAACGGCCCGATCAGATTGACGCGCAGCACCTCCTGCCAATGCTCGACGGTCTGCTCGCCGAGCGGAACGAGCCCGCCGGAGACGCCGGCATTGGCCCAGATCACGTCGAGCCTTCCATGCGTCGTCACCGCCTTGTCGATGACATCAATGACATCCTTCTCGGAGCCCGCGTCGGCGATCATGGCTTCCGCAACGCCGCCGGCCTTCTTCACCTCGTCGACGGTCTCTTTCACCGCCTCGGTGCGATCGACCGCGATCAGCTTGGCGCCTTCTTTGGTGAACAGCAGCGAAGCCGCGCGGCCGATACCGCTGCCGGCGCCGGTGATGATGACGGATTTGCCTTGCAGGCGGCCCATGCGTTTCTCCCTTTGCTTCGCACGCGACGCTTGCCGCGCGACGGAATTTCAAACAAGATTTCAAACAGTAAAGTGTCTTGAGACACGTTCACACCTCACGTACAGCGACATGAGACAGGATGGAAGGGTTTCGATGGCAGCCGAAGACAAGCCTGATGTGGTCATCACGCGATGGTGGTGGGTCCGGCATGCGCCGGTGCGCAACGACGGCGGCAACATCTACGGGCAGAGCGACATCGCCTGCGATACCAGCGACACCTACGTCTTCAATGCCGTGGCCAAGGTGCTGCCACGCCAGGCGGTGTGGTATTCGAGCAATCTGATGCGCACGCATCAGACCGCGGAAGCGATCTGGGCGGCGGGCTATCCGAGGCCTGAATCGATGACATGGGAGGCGGACCTCGCCGAGCAGAATCTCGGCCGCTGGCAGGGCATGAACCGCGCCGCCTTCATTGCGAGCCGTCCCGTCGGCTCGAACTGGTTTGCCGACATCAATGAGCCCGCACCCGGCGGCGAGAGCTTTATGGACCTCTATATCAGGACGCGCCGGACCATCGATCGGATCAACAATGAGGCGGCTGGGCGGGACGTGATCGCGGTCGCGCATGGCGGCACCATCAAGGCCGCGATCGGCCTTGCGCTCGACGGCCAGGTCGAGCGGGCGCTGTCGTTCGACATCGACAATGTCTCGATCACGCGGCTCGATTACTTCGCCAGCCCTGGGCGCTCGGTCTGGCGGCTGCCGATGGTGAACCAGCAGCCCTGGATCGCCGACGATGCCCATGCCGAGATGCATCAGCCGTCAGGGCCGGAAGTCAAGAAGCTCGCGTGAGTTCGCAGTCATTCCGGGGCGGCTCGAAGAGCCGAACCCGGAATCTCGAGATTCCGGGTTCGATGCTTCGCATCGCCCCGGAATGACATTGAAGATCAATCTGGGAGGAAAGCATGACCTTGTTCGACATGAAGGGTAAAGTTGCCGTCATCACCGGCTCGACGCGCGGCATCGGGCTTGCGATCGCCGAGCGCATGGCCGAGCACGGCGCCAAGGTCGTGATCTCCTCGCGCAAGGCTGACGTTTGCGAGCAGGTCGCCAAGGACATCAACGAGAAGTACGGCAAGGGCACCGCGGTCGCGATCGCCGCCAACATCTCCTCGAAGGAGAATCTGCAAAACCTCGTCGACGAGAGCAACCGCGCCTTCGGCAAGATCGACGTGCTGGTCTGCAACGCCGCGTCGAACCCGTATTACGGCCCGCTCGCCGGCATTTCCGATGATCAGTTCCGCAAGATTCTCGACAACAACATCGTCGCCAACAACTGGCTGATCTCGATGGTGGTGCCGCAGATGATCGAGCGCAAGGACGGCTCGATCATCATCGTCTCCTCGATCGGCGGATTGAAAGGCTCGACCATTCTCGGCGCCTACGCGATCTCGAAGGCCGCCGACATGCAGCTCGCGCGCAACCTCGCTTGCGAATACGGCAAGCACAACATCCGCGTGAACTGCATCGCGCCCGGCCTGATCAAGACCGATTTTGCCAAGGCGCTGTGGGACAATCCGGAGAATTTGAAAGCGTCGACCTCGCGCTCGCCGCTGTTGCGCATCGGCATTCCCGACGAGATCGCGGGTGCAGCCGTGTTCCTGGGTTCGAAGGCCGGCGACTTCATGACCGGCCAGACCATGGTGATCGACGGCGGCGCGACGATTAGTTGAGACAACAACAGGTGTCATCGCCCGCGAAGGCGGGCGATCCAGTATCCCGGAGGCCGGCGATAGAGAGCTCGCTCTCACAACATCCGCCTCGGCGTACTGGATGCCCCGGTCAAGCCGGGGCATGACAGCGAGAATGAGGATGCAGCGTTGCGACTAAGCGACGGGAAGCGACCTCACTCCACCGCCGCGTAAACCAGGTTTCGCACCAAGGTCCTTGTCAAATCACGTTGTCCCGGGCCCTGGCTCATGAACACCGTGATCAGGTCCTCCTTCGGATCGATCCAGAAGAACGTTCCGGCGATGCCGCTCCAGGAGTACTGGCCGACGCTGCCGGGGAAGGGCGCGACACCGGCTTCGCGGCGCACGGCGAAGCCGAGGCCAAAACCGTGGCCGGGCGCGAGCAGCGTGCCGTTGGTCCGAATGTCGGATCCGAGGTGATCCGAGGCCATCAGCTCCAGCGTCTTGCGACCGATGATCCTGGCGCCGTCGAGGGTGCCGCCATTGCGCAGCATCAGTGCGAAGCGGGCGTAGTCCATCGTGGTCGAGACCAGACCGCCGCCGCCGGACTCCATCACCGGCTGCTCGAGCATATTGAACAGCGCGACCTTGTCGCCGGTCCATGGGTCGGCTTCGAACGGCTGGGCGAGCCTGCCAGCATTGGCCTCGGAGGTCGAGAAGCCGGTCTCGGTCATCTGCAAGGGCGCAAGGATACGCTCAGACAGGAATGCGCCGAGCGATTTACCGCTGACGACCTCGATGATGCGGCCGAGGATATCGGTAGAGCGGCTGTAGTTGAATTCGTCGCCGGGATGGCAGACCAGCGGAAAGCTCGCCACCAGTGCGGCGTGCTCCGCATTGGTGATCTTGCGGCTGCGGACGCGGGATTCCTGATAGAGCTTGTGCACGGGGCCGTCGCCCTGGTGCTCGTAAGTAAGACCCGAGGTGTGGCGGAGCAGGTCCTGCACTGTCATCGGCCGCTTTGGTGCTACCAGTTCCAATTTGCCGCCGCTGACGACGCCGACTTTCTGATTAGCGAATTCCGGAATGAACTTGGCGACGGGATCGCCGAGCAGAAGGTGGCCGTCCTCGACCAGCGCCATGACGCCGACCGAAACGATCGGCTTGGTCATCGAGAAGATCCGGAAGATCGAATCAAGCGCCATCGGCGCCGCGGCTGCCGGGCTCTGCTTGCCGAGCGCCTCGAACCAGCCGACCTGGCCGCCTCGGGCGACCAGCACGGTCGCACCGGGGATGGTTCCCTTGTCGATCTCGCGCTTGAACGCATCCGACATCGCCTGCAGGCGGGGCCGCGACAGGCCGAGGGTTTCGGGGCGGGCGTCCGGCAGGGCCGGTGTGCGGGCTGCAGAGGCGACTGTCGTGGCGGCGTGGGCGTTCATGGGGGCTCCCGGCTGTGTTCTTGTCGTTAGGGCGCAACACTGGCCCAGAAGCGGCACTGTGAACAAGCGGCCCCGATGCGCTTCTCCCTTGCAATCCGGTCGTCCCCTGTGCTTGAAAGCGCCCCTGAGCCGCGGCGACGCAGGTTCGTAGGAGTGTAGCTCAATTGGTAGAGCACCGGTCTCCAAAACCGGGGGTCGCAGGTTCGAGCCCTGCCACTCCTGCCAGCAAAATCAATAACTTAGCCTAAATGTGAGTGCGGTAGAACGAGGGTTTCTACCGTCCTTGTACCCAATTTTCTCTGATGGCTCGTCAAGCAGGAAGCTTGCTGCCAAGTCAGTGATGGTACTCGTCAGGGGGCTGATCGGCTTGCCGGCTGCGCCTGCGCTTCGTGCAGGTGCGCTGCAAAACCGCTGGGTCGTCACCCATCCGCTGGGCCAGGGTGTGGATCGGCACACCTGCGTCGAGCAGGGCTGGGGCGTGGATAATAGTCCCGAGAGAAGTTCCGGGGATGCCATGGGGGTAGCCGACACGGAGATGGCTGCAAACATGAGAGCTGCTTCCGGCAGGCCGATCATGGATAGGTCTACGTCAGTGTCGTGAAGCTCGGTGAGCAGCCGAAGCTGCCGCTCCTTTTCAGCCAACAGGATCGCCACTATTGCCGGGTCGAGCTGGATAGTCCGATAGCCGCGCCGAGTCTTTGGTGGGAGAGCGTGAGACGGCGGGTGAGACGCGCGGTCGGAGCGGTTAGCTGGCGCCGGCAAACACGGCAGCGCTCAAACGCGAAGATGAGCGCCCACTGTCGCGACAGGCTTCAGCGACGACGAAAACCCGTTGGCGAGTTGACGAATGTCAGTGCGAGCTTGTGGAAACCCAAAGAGCATGCAGCGTGCGCGCCTTGCGCATAGATCGCCAAACGGCGTGCGGTTTGGCGACCAGATCGTGGATCTTCAATACCTTGATCGCGATCGAACGCAAAACCGGTACCCATCTTTTGCTGATCGCACTCGGGGGCGGAGCGGCATCGCCGAGAGAAGAGGACGATGAATATTGAACAATATACCGAGCGCTCGCGCGGTTTCATCCAGTCCGCGCAGTCGTTGGCGATGCGCGAAGGTCATCAGCAGTTTTCCACGCTGCATCTGCTGAAGGTCCTGCTTGATGACAGCGAGGGCCTTGCTGGCGGTCTGATCGACCGCGCCGGCGGCAATTCCCGTGCAATCCTGAAGGCGACCGAGGACGCCCTGAACAAGGTGCCAAAGGTCTCCGGCGGCGGTGCCGGCCAGGTTTATCTTGCACCCGAGCTCGCCCGAGCATTCGACGCCGCGGAAAAGGCAGCCGAAAAGGCCGGCGACAGCTTTGTCACGGTTGAGCGTCTCCTGCTCGGCCTCGCCATGGACAAGAACAGCGAGGCAGGCCAGCTACTGGCCAAGGGCGGCATTACCGCGCAGAACCTAAACGCTGCGATCGAATCGTTGCGCAAGGGCCGCACGGCTGACTCCGCGACGGCCGAGAACGCCTATGACGCGCTGAAGAAATATGCCCGCGACCTGACCCAGGCTGCGCGCGACGGCAAGCTCGATCCGGTCATCGGTCGCGACGAGGAGATCCGCCGCACCATTCAAGTGCTCTCGCGTCGGACCAAGAACAACCCCGTCCTGATCGGCGAGCCCGGCGTCGGCAAGACCGCCATCGCCGAAGGCCTCGCACTGCGCATCGTCAATGGTGACGTGCCCGAGAGCCTGCACGACAAGAAGCTGCTCGCGCTCGACCTCGGAGCGCTGATCGCTGGCGCGAAATACCGCGGCGAGTTCGAGGAGCGGTTGAAGGCCGTGCTCCAGGAAGTGACTGCGAGCGAGGGCACCTTCATCCTGTTCATCGACGAGATGCACACGCTGATCGGCGCAGGCAAGGCCGACGGCGCAATGGATGCGTCCAACCTGCTCAAGCCCGCGCTTGCCCGCGGCGAACTGCACTGCATCGGTGCGACCACGCTCGATGAGTACCAGAAGCACGTCGAGAAGGACGCCGCGCTGGCGCGGCGATTTCAACCGATCTTCGTCAACGAGCCCTCGGTCGAGGACACCATCTCGATCCTGCGCGGCTTGAAGGACAAGTACGAGCAGCACCACGGGGTGCGCATCACTGATTCCGCGCTGGTTGCGGCTGCGACGTTGTCGCACCGCTATATCACCAACCGTTTCCTGCCCGACAAGGCGATCGATCTGATGGACGAGGCTGCGGCGCGGCTGAAGATGCAGGTCGATTCCAAGCCGGAAGAGCTGGATTCGCTGGATCGCGAAATTGTCCGGCTGAAGATCGAGCAGGAAGCCCTGAAGAGGGAAAGCGATCCCGGCTCCAAGACTCGGCTGCAGTCGCTGGAGAAGGAGCTCGCCGATCTCGAGGAGAAGGCCGCGGCGCTGACGGCGCGCTGGAGCGCCGAGAAGAGCAAGCTCGTAAACGCCCAGAAGCTGAAGGCGGAGCTCGACGCCCTGCGCGTCGAGTTGGCCAATGCGCAGCGGCGCGGCGAATTCCAGAAAGCCGGCGAACTGGCCTATGGCCGGATCCCGCAACTCGAGAAGCAGCTTGCCGAGATCGAGGCCAAGGAGAACTCCGGTGAGATGGTGGAGGAAGCCGTCACCGCCAACCATATCGCGCAGGTCGTCTCGCGCTGGACCGGTGTGCCCGTCGACAAGATGCTCGAAGGCGAGAAGGAGAAGCTCCTGAAGATGGAGGAGGCGCTGAGCGAGCGCGTCGTCGGCCAGGCCGAAGCGGTGCATGCGGTCGCGACGGCCGTTCGTCGCTCTCGCGCAGGGCTGCAAGACCCGAACCGGCCGATGGGCTCGTTCATGTTCCTGGGCCCCACCGGTGTCGGCAAGACCGAGCTGACGAAGGCCTTGGCGGAGTACCTGTTCGACGATGAGACCGCGATGGTGCGCCTCGACATGTCCGAATACATGGAGAAGCACTCGGTCTCGCGGCTGATCGGCGCGCCTCCGGGCTATGTCGGCTATGACGAGGGCGGGGCGCTGACCGAAGCGGTGCGACGCCGGCCTTACCAGGTCGTGCTGTTCGACGAGATCGAGAAGGCGCACCCTGACGTCTTCAACGTCCTGCTGCAGGTGCTCGACGACGGCCGCTTGACCGACGGCCAGGGCCGTACCGTCGATTTCCGCAACACGCTGATCATCATGACCTCCAACCTTGGTTCGGAATTCCTCGTGAACCAGCCGGAGGGTGAGGATACGGCTGCCGTGCGTGAGCAGGTCATGGGCATGGTGCGCGCCCATTTCAGGCCCGAATTCCTCAACCGCGTCGACGAGATCATCCTGTTCCACCGCCTGCAGCGGAGCGAGATGGGACGGATTGTCGAGATCCAGTTCGCCAGGCTGCAAAAGCTGCTGGACGATCGCAAGATCACGATCACGCTCGATGCGGACGCAAGGGATTGGCTCGCAGCAAAGGGCTGGGATCCCGCTTACGGCGCGCGGCCGCTGAAGCGGGTGATCCAAAAGTATTTGCAGGATCCCCTGGCCGAAATGATCCTCGCAGGCGAGGTGAAGGACGGTGACAAGGTCGCGATCTCGGCGGAAGGCAATGTGCTGACATTCAACGGCAAGGCGCCGCAGACGGCGGAAATAGCGCAATTCAATGCCCCACCTCCGAAACGGAGATTGAACTGAACGGCCTGCCAGGGTGCTGGCATGGCGTGCTGCGCCGGGGAGTATCAGAACTGGCAGGACTGGGACGGCTCGCTCTGCAAAGAGCGGGAATTGAGATCAGACGGAACGCAGCACGCAGATATTGAGCAGGATGACATGGCACAGCGTTGCAGGCACTTGGCAGGAATTCATGACGTCGTTCCCCATTCTCTTGGCTGTGAAGAATGCCTGCAACTGGGCGACCCTTGGCTGCACCTGCGTGTCTGCCGAACCTGCGGTCATGTCGGTTGCTGTGATCAGTCGCCCAATCGACACGCGACGAAGCATTTTCATGCAACCGGCCACCCAATCATCGAAGCCTATGATCCGCCCGAAGGCTGGGGCTGGTGTTATGTTGATGAACTGATGTTTGACTTATCGGATCGGCCCACGGTGCAACTAGGTCCGATCCCAAGGTTCTATTGACGCCCTACACCGCGCTGCTCGATTAGAGGCTCTGAAGGCGTGGGCGAACCGCAAACAACAATTGACGACACACGATGCTTTCCGGCGTTTGCGTTGACGGCTGTCAAGGTAGAGCGTCGCTCTACGCGTCATCGTCAGACTGCGAAACAGCCTGCCAGGGAGATGGACATGGTCGCGCGCACTGCCAGCCGTAGTTCCGACCGACGCGAAGCCAGAGTACCGGATGGCACCAAAGTTCAAACGAGAGATCCGCAACCTTATGATCGGTTTGAGCTGCTGCCCATCGCCGGGACCTGGCGCCATGGGCAGGCAGATCACAGGCTGGTCGACACGAATCCTTTTACCGGGGATGTCCTCCTCGAAATCAAGCAGGCCGATCGTCGCGATCTTGATGCGGCGTTTGCAGCGGCTGCCAAGGCTCAGGGCGAGTGGGCCGCCTCAGCACCGGCGGTGCGGGCGCAGGTATTTCGCCGTGCGGCAGACGTGATGGAAGCGCGCCGTGGCGAAATCGTCGATTGGCTCATCAATGAATCCGGCAGCACGCGACTGAAGGCGAACCTTGAGTGGGAAGTGACCCATACGGTCATGCTGTGGGCGACCTCGGTGCCGCATGCGGTCGAAAGCCGCTACATTCCGTCCGACATTCCGGGCAAGGAAAATCAGGTGCGCCGCAAGCCGGTCGGAGTGGTCGGGGCGATCAGTCCTTGGAACTGGCCGCTCCATCTGAGCAATCGCACCATCGCGCCGGCGCTCGCGGTAGGAAATGCCGTTGTGGTGAAGCCGTCAAGCGATACGCCCGTCACGGGCGGGTTGTTGTTGGCGAAAATCTTCGAGGAAGCCGGCCTGCCGGCGGGGCTCCTCAGCGTCGTTGTCGGCGCGGGCAGCGAAGTCGGCGACGCTTTCGTCAGTCATCCCGTTCCACGAGTCATTTCGTTTACCGGCTCGACGCCGGTCGGCCGCAGGATCGCGGAACTTGCGGCGAAGGCGCCGATCATCAAGCGCGTCGATCTGGAGCTCGGTGGCAATGCTCCCTTCGTTGTGCTCGCGGACGCCGATCTGGATCAGGCCATCGAGGCCGCAGTGTTCGGCAAATTTTTGCACCAGGGCCAGATCTGCATCGCTATTAACCGCCTCATTGTCGAGCAGCCCATCTACCACGCGTTCGTCGAGCGCTTTACCGAGCGGGTGGCGAGATTGAAAACTGGCGACCCCCGCGATGGCGACACCATGGTTGGTCCGATCATCAACGACTCGCAGCTTCAGAAGCTGGTGGCACGTGTTCGCCGCGCCCGCGACGACGGCTGCAAACAGCTGCTCGGAGGTGAGCCGGATGGACTCGTGTTGCCGCCGCATGTCTTCGTGAACGTCACTAACCAGATGGAACTTGCGGCAGAGGAAATATTCGGCCCCGTGGCGCCGATCCTCCGGGTCGGGAGTGCCGAAGAAGCCTTGGCTGTGGCCAATGAAACGAGTTTTGGACTGAGCGGCGCCGTATTCACGCGCGACCTGCACCGAGGCGTGCACTTTGCCCAGCGAATGCAGGTCGGCATGGCCCATGTCAATGATCAATCCGTCATCGACTTGCCGACCTGTCCGTTTGGCGGCGAGAAGAATTCCGGCATTGGTCGGTTCAATGGCTCTTGGGCGATCGAGGCCTTCACGACGGACCAGTGGCTGACCGCGCAGCACGCGCCGCGAGGCTATCCCTGGAGCGCTTCCGCCGTGCAGGGGCCGTGGTCATGAAAGGCGCATAGCATGGACGATCTATCCAACACGGTTGTCGCTGGTCTCCAGACGAGCGGCAACGGCATGCTGGAGTCCCGCCACGAGCATATGTTTCCCAAGTTCACGCCGGACGAGATCGACCGCATGCGCCGGTTCGGCGAGATCAAACACTATGCCGTCAATCAACATCTGTTCCGGACGGGTGAGGTTCCCCCCGGCACGTTCGTCATCATTGCCGGTCGGCTATCCATCGAAGCTCGCGATCGACCTGGCCGGGCGAAGAAAATCGTCGAAATGGGTGTAGGCGAATTTGTCGCCGAAGTCGCGCAACTCTCCGGCGGACCCGCCCTGGTCGATGCGCGCGTAACGGAGCCGGTCGAGTCGCTGCTCTTCCTGCCCGCCAAACTTCGCGCTTTGCTGATCGCCGACGTTCAACTCGGCGAACGCATTATGCGGGCCCTTGTTTTGCGACGGGTATTCCTGATCGAGGCCGGCGCCGGCGGCCCTTGTCTCATCGAGCACGACGGCCATCCCGGAATGGTGCGCTTGCTGGAATTTTTAGCGCGCAACGCCTATCCGCACCAGGTGCTCGACCCCACAAAGGATCCGGATGCGCAAGCCTTCTTGAAGCACTATCCCTGCAAGTCGGAGGAATTGCCGCTGGTGGTCTGTCCGAACGGGACAATCCTGAAAAACCCGAGTGAAGCTGACTTGGGTCGGGCCCTGGGGATGGTGCCTCCGGATCTCGAAGGGCGCCGTTACGACGTGGCAATTGTCGGCGCTGGCCCGGGAGGACTTGCGGCTGCCGTGTATGCGGCGTCTGAGGGTTTGTCAGTCGGCGTCTTTGACGCACGGGCGTTCGGGGGACAGGCCGGCGCCAGCAGCTGCATCGAGAACTATCTGGGATTTCCGACGGGAATTTCAGGCCAGGCGCTGGCGGGGCGTGCCTATGTGCAGGCACAGAAGTTCGGCGTGGAGATGATCATCCCCGAGAAGATCACGAACCTTCGTTGTGAGCACCGTCCATTCGCGATCGAGCTCTCCGACGGTCGCAGCGTCACCGCGCTGAGTGTCGTGATCGCGAGTGGCGCGCGATATCGCAGGCCGAACATACCGAATTTGGAGCATTTCGAGGGGCGGGGAGTTTGGTATTGGGCCTCCCCGATCGAGGCTCGTCTATGCCGAAACGAGGAGGTGGCGCTGGTCGGCGGAGGCAACTCTGCGGGGCAGGCGGCGGTGTTTCTCAGCCGCTATGCCAAGAAGGTATGGATGCTCGTGCGGGGACCCAGCCTGGCTGCGAGTATGTCGCAATTTTTGATCGACAGGATCGAAGCGACAGAGAATATCGAGTTGCTCACCTGCACGGAGATCGTAGGGGTGTCGGGTAACGAGCAGGGCCAACTCGAACGAGTCCGCTGGCGCGACAAGACCGGCGCCGAAGTTGAGAAAACGATCCGCAACATCTTCATGTTCATCGGTGCAGAGCCCGCAACAGAGTGGCTGAGCGGCTGCAACGTCAGCCGCGACAGCAAGGGGTTTGTGCGAACAGGCACGAACATACCACCTGACGACCTTCTATCGGCTGACGGCGCGAGCGTGCCATCGCTCGAGTCGAACGTGGCTGGTGTGTTTGCAGTGGGTGATGTTCGTTTGGGATCCGTCAAGCGCGTTGGCGCGGCGATCGGCGAGGGAGCCACCGTCGTGCAGCAGATTCACGCGTTTCTCGAGAGCGCGCGGACCAGCCGAAACGAAGAGCCGGCGCAGGCCGCCGCGGCATGATTGCGAAGCGGGCGAGCGACGAAAGAACTCCGCGCATATGACGCCTGTCAATGCAACTGGCGGCGAAAAATGGCAAACGTGCCCGATGATCGCGCAACTTCCCCCGGACAAGATGCCACCGCCGCGCCCAGAGGGCGTGCGGCAGTTCCAGCGACTATTTCGCGAAGCGGCTGGTCTCAACGTCGACAAGGCCGACCTCAAGCGTTACGAGGATTTCATCGACCACAGGATTTATCGGCTGTTATTGCGCGCCGAAGCCGACGCCAAGGCTGGCGGCGACATCCTGATCCAGCCCTGGAATCTCCCGATCACCGCGGGGCTCCAGGAATGCATCGAGCAATTCAGAAAGCTGGATGAAACGATAGAGCTGGCGCCGATTCTCGAGCGTCTGGCTCATCGGCCGCCGCTGCAAGTCAGCTATAGCGACGAGACCGAAGCAATGCTGCCGGACCTTGCCGGGGGGCTTGGCATCGCGGTCGCACGAACATTGAAGATCATCGAGCCGGATTTGAAAAATCCGCAGACGAAGCATTGGGAACTCGCCTCGCGGATCTTCGATCTGCTGCTGTAGCCTGTCGCACCTAATCCTGCTGCAGTTCGCACATCCGCATGAAAGCGCGGAGGACAGGGAGTGCCGCCTATGACTCTGATGGAGACCACTCGGACAATCGTGCTTCCTTCAGGTGAACATATTCCGAGGCTCGGCCAAGGGACTTGGCACATGGCCGAGAATCCGCTGAATCGAACGAAGGAGGTCAGCGCGCTACGTCTCGGCATCGATCTCGGCATGAGCCTGATCGATACGGCCGAAATGTATGCCGACGGTGGTGCCGAGCGTGTCGTCGGCGAGGCGATCAAGGGACGGCGTGACGAGACTTTTCTGGTGAGCAAGGTGCTACCTCAGAACGCCACGCGGCACGGCACGGTGGCGGCCTGCAACCGAAGCCTGGCTCGGCTGGGGGTGGATGAGATCGACCTCTATCTGCTGCATTGGCGGGGGGCGGTGCCGCTGGAAGAGACCGTCGATGCCTTCGAAACCCTGGTGGGCGCGGGCAAGATCCGATACTGGGGCGTCAGTAATTTTGACGTCGGCGACATGCAGGAGCTCGTGGACTTGCCCAATGGTGCAAACGTCGCGACCGATCAGGTGCTCTACAATCTTGCGCGCCGCGGCATCGAGTTCGATCTCATGCCTTTGTGCCAGCGCAGCGGCGTGCCGGTCATGGCCTATTCGCCAATCGAGCAGGGTCGTGTGTTGCACCACGTCACGCTCAAGACCATTGCATCGCGTCTTGGCGCAACACCGGCACAAGTGGCGCTGGCCTGGGTGCTGCGCCAGGATGGCGTATGTGCGATACCGCAATCGGGCAAGCCGGAGCATGTGCGCGAGAACCGTGGCGCGCTGGACGTTCGCCTGACGCCTCAAGACCTGGCCGAGCTCGATGAAACCTTTCCGCCGCCGGATAGCAAGCAACCTCTGGCATCGCACTAATTCGGGAGACATCGAGCCATGAGCACAGAGGCCCGCCACATCGTTTGCCCGCATTGCACGAGCATTAACCGCATTCCGGCCCGCAGGGATGCGCGTCAGGCGAAATGCGGACGCTGTCGGCAGCTCCTCTTTACGGGACATCCGATGCCGGTTTCCACCGGCAGCTTCGCCACTCACATCCAGCGCAACGATATTCCCGTTGTGGTCGATTTCTGGGCGGCATGGTGCGGGCCTTGCAAAGCGATGGCGCCGGTTTTCGAGCGCGCCGCCGGCGAGCTCGAACCCGAGCTTCGCTTCCTGAAGGTTGACGCCGAGGCGGAAGCGGAGCTGGCGGCCCGCTACAACATTCAAAGCATTCCGACCGTGATGCTATTCCACAAAGGCAACGTCGTCGCTCAACGCGCCGGCGCCGTCGGCCTCGAGGCGTTGCGCCAATGGTTGCGCCAGCATGCGCCATCAGCCGCGCCTGCGGCCTCATGAATTGCAGAACAGGATGCCTTATGCCGGCGGAGAGGCTCCCGGTGATCGGGAATGGTGCCGCCGAGCAGCAGGCATCCGATAAAGTGTAACTCAAGGACAACTGGTCGGTTCGCCATGCAGGCTAATGACACAATCACCCTGATTGAGGCTTACGATGCGATGCGGATCTTCGTGGAGAGCATCTGGCGTCGTATGGACAAACCTCAGGACGAAGTCGCGTTTCTGCTTGCCGGTTTGAAATGGGCCGATGGGTCTCCGGTCGATCCTGCGATGTGGCAAGACTGGATGGCGGCGGCGCAGCGCGTGAAGGAGGAGGGAGGTGGCGCGCCTTAGCTATCCGCGCGCGGCCTGCTTCGTGCCGATGGCGTGCTCCTCACAAAATCGATGCGCGCGCTTGAAACTCATCATCTGAGGGGTTTTCTGTTCCGGAAAGGCGGTGTCAAACCTCTTGATCGCCACATGGATCGCAATCCTGACCTCCGCCGTTCGTATAGCGATGGTCTCTTCCCGTCTACTCTTGCCGGTCCGATCGAGGATCGTGCCATGCGCGAGCCAATGGGCAACGGTCTCGACGCGCGCTGAGAGGGCTTCAGACGCGGGCAGAGCGGCACTGTCGACAGCCGGCAGCATTCCGCAGGCAGCAGCGGCCAGGGTCGCGGCGCACTCGAAATCGCCGCGATGGAAATGGTCCAATGCCGCATGGATCTGGCGCATCGAGGCGTACCTAACGGAGGTTTGGATGAATGGCGGGCTGATTATTTTGATCTCCCCGTCTCGGTCGCGACCCAACGGAACTCACGTGGAGGCCGCAATTCGCTGTTAAGGAGGTTCGAAATATCGCGCCGCTGCATCGGATCGCTGCAAGTGGCGCCTGTTCGCCTGGCACCGGTCTTTCGCTCGCGAACCAGCCGCGGCATCTTTGCACATTCTGGACAGGCATTTGACCCAAAGCTTCTTCTCATCGGTGCTAGCGCCCTGTTTGAACAGTGCTTGTTTTTCAACAATGCCGAGATTGCGGCCATGATGCTCGTCAAATGGATTGAGAAGAAATTGCCGAGGGGAGGATCGCTGATCGCTGGCGGTCCAATGGCGGCGTGCGCTCAGGGGTCGAACGGGTGAGCCGCCAATGAGAGGGGAGCTTCGCCGCGAGGGAATTGCAGGCTCTATCCCCGATACGGCTGGGACGCCGACGTGCGCTCCGTCACCTCGCGAAGGAAATCCTCGGGCTTGGTGAAGAACGAGTTTTCCACGAGAACGCCGCCCATTACGACGACAGGATGCGTGCGCAGAATGTCGATTGCCAAAGCCGTGTTCAGGAGATTGACATCGAAGGTGCAAATGACCGGATCATCGAAGTTCGATAGCACGCTGTTGAGCCGCATTTCATATTCCGCCCAATCATTCCTGCTCTTCCAGTCATCCAATGCGGTTTCGGGGTGTGCGATCATGCGCGTAAGCGGGTATCCAAGCGAGGTCCCATTCTGCAGCACTTGTTGGATGAGATTGAGCATGTCTTCTTTGTCGAAACGACCCGTTCGCAATACGTGTCTTGCGGCAGCGCGATCTCGAGCTGCCTCGATCGTTGCGCGGCATCAACGTCTATGCCGGCGCTCCGAAGTCGTGTCACGTGATCGTCGACATGCCGTTCAGGGAGCACGTGGAAAGCGCGCTGACCGCAATTCAGGCCATCGCAGATAAACGGCAAAAGCGTATTGTATTCGTCGTCCACCGAGCAAAAAAAAGCGCAAACATGCCGGTGTTCGCGAAGCATGGAGCCAGCGAAAGGAATCGGCGCCGCGGACGAGCGCGCAATCGGTCCTGCCTTCGTTGAAGCGGGCGTGTGGGCGATCCTTCCAGCGTCGCGGTCTGGAGTGGTCTGCTCTGGGGTTCCATCCTTGAGACACTCGGCAAAGTGGAGGGCTATCCGCTCCATTGGCGTGGGATCATACTCAGCATCTTCCCAGGGCTGGCGAAAATGTACCGTGAGCACGCCCCACAGCCGTCCGTTGTCAACAATTATAGGCGTCGAATGCGCCGCTGCGACGCCCACTTCTTGTAACGCTGCCAGCTCACTCGTGCCAACAAACAGGTAACTGGCGGCAATATTTCCCACAACCGTGCGCATGCGTTTCTTCAGCGTTGCTGCACAAGTAGAGTTAGTGTCGCGGCGAACAATTCGAAACAAATCCAGAGCTTGATCGGGAAATCCGCAACTGGCAACGATCCTGAGGCAGTCCTCCGCGCTATCGTACCGCTGCACAGTGCCGAAATCTGCTTCGGCAGCCCTGATGGCATTCATCAGAGTCTCACGGATCGGTTCGTCGCTGCGTCCTGCGCGCGCCGGTGGATTGATGCCATTTTGAAAGGTCTTGCCGGATCTTGCCTCTGAGCCGGGCTGGCGGTTTTGCATCGGACAATCCTCGGGCAGGACACCATAAACAGCAGGGTTAAGCATGAACTTTGTACGGCCGCCGTCCACTACGTAGTTTTGCTTACTTGAATTCAGCATCTAATAGGCGACCGGTTGTTGCGTCGGAGACTTGAGACGCTGTCCTTGGTGTCGATAAGGCGTCGGGAACCGAACGATCGGTCCCATCGCCTGTTGGGAGTACGAGATAGCAAACTCGCAACATGGATCGGAATCAGCGCGCTAATGCCTTGGGTGGAAGAGCTTTCAGATCCCGGCGAGCTCCGGCGCTGCATCAGAGACTTAGTGGCACTATCGACCTAGCCTGCCCTTTGGGAGAGGTACTCCGCGAAGGAAATAGCCGACAGTGTGGCTCTCGCTCTCCAATCGATCCTGTCCGCCGACTTCGTACATGTCAGTCTTTCTGTCGGACAGGACGAAGGGCCGATCACGGCAACACATGGGGCGCACGGACAAATGCCGCGGGACGTCACTGGGGCGATCCAGCTCGAGATCAAGCCCGAATGGTTTCAAGGTGCAGGGCGGCCTCAGGTGATGTCCAATCCGCTTGGCCGCGGCAGTGCGCACATTGCAACGGCTGCGATCGGATTGGGTCGATCGATACTCGTGGCCGGATCGTCTGGCCCAGGGTTTCCGAGGGAGACCGATCGACTGATGCTCAGCATCGCTGCAAGTAATGTCGCAATAGCGTTGCAGCGTCGGCAGGTAGAGGCGGACGAACGGCGCTTTGTAGCACTCGTCGAGCGGTCACCCGACTTTGTTGCCTTTTCGGACCTGAATGGCGGGGTGCAATTCGTCAATTTGGCTGGCCGCGAGCTGGTGGGAATTGAGCCGGCAGACGACATTTCAAATTTGCACGTCGTCGACTTCGTTAGCTCGAGCGATCAGGAGCGTCTGTCCAATCAATGCTGGCCCGCCGCTTTGACAGATAGACGCTGGATGGGGGAGCTTAACTTATGTCATTTCAAAACGGGGGAAATAATTCCATTCTTAGTCGATATTTTCAGGATCGACGACCCTCGAGGCCGCGGGCCTATGAACGTTGCCACGGTCAGCCGCGATCTGAGAAGGCAAAAACAAGCCGAACGCGAACTGCGGCGTTTAAACCAGTCGCTCGAACGAAGCGTGGAGCTGCGTACTGCCGAGCTGATGGCGGAGATCACAGAGCGAAAGCGGGCGGATGAACGGTCACGGGAATTGCAGTCAGCTCTCTCGCATGCGGGCCGGCTAAGTGTTGCCGGCGAAATGGCAGCTGCTCTGGCGCATGAGTTGAACCAGCCGCTCACGGCAGTTGCTAACTCCGCCAACGCTGCTCTACGTCTTCTTGCGCGATCCGGGTCGATGCGGACAGAGTCGATGCGCGAGATAATGGATGATGTGGCCGGGCAGGCATTGCGCGCTGGCCAAATAGTGCGGCGTCTTCGCGACTTTGTCGCTCGCGGGAAGAGCGAAAAGAAGAGCGAGGACATCGAAACACTGATCCGTGAAGCGAACGCATTTGCTCGTACTGGATTCGAAAGCTTGGAAGTTTCCGTGTGTCTGCTTTTCGATCCCAGCGCGTCGCATATCTACGTCAATCGAATTCAGATCCAGCAAGTCTTAGTAAATTTGATCCGCAATTCGCTCGAAGAAGTCGCGAAGATACCGCAAGCCACGATTGATGTTGCGACACGACGAATCGACAACAAGGAGATCGAAATCTCTGTGGCAGACAATGGGCGCGGCGTGGTGCCGCCGGTGGTCGATAAGCTGTTTCAACCATTCGTCTCGACGCGGCACGATGGTATGGGGTTGGGCCTCGCCATCTGCCGTTCGATTGTGGAATCGCACAGTGGAAAGCTTTGGTACGAGCCAAATCCCGGTGGCGGAGCCTTGTTTCGCTTCACTCTCTCATCTGCAGAGCCAACGGAATAGGACCATGCCAAATGAAGTAGTGTACATCGTCGATGATGATACAGCCGTTCGCCGATCGCTTGCACGGCTGCTCGAGTCGGCTGGCTTTGTTCCACGTTCGTTTGAGGCGCCGATCCAGTTTCTGGATGCAGCTCCCAATCTTGCAAGGGGGTGCATCCTGCTGGACGTGCGGATGGATGTCATGAGCGGTCTCGAAGTGCAGGCGGCGCTCGACAGAATGGGCTGCACGATTCCTGTCGTCGTTATGACGGGCCAAGGTGACGTACCGACGGCGGTTCGGGCGATGAAGGCCGGTGCGGTGGATTTCCTTGAGAAACCGTTCGATGATGAAGTGCTGCTCGAAGCGATTGAACGCGCGCTGGCGCGGTCCGGTCGTCCACACCAGGCTCGTGAGGCGCTAGAGGCGTGGAACCGGATTGCTGTCCTCAGCCAACGCGAGCGTCAGGTTCTCGATGCAATTGCGGGCGGACAACCAAACAAGATAATTGCCTTCAGGCTTGGCATCAGTATTAGAACGGTGGAAGTCCATCGAGCGCGAATGTTGCATAGATTGGGAGTCCGTCAGGTTGCACAAGCCGTGCGGCTGTTGGTACTCGCGGATTCGGCTCCGCAAGGCGTACTTCGACAATTACCTTAGGAAATACCTTTCCGAACGCCGTGAGGACAATCGACATTCCCATGCGGACTGGCCCCTCTGCTGCATCATCGCCAACGCTGGTCGACACAGGCCTTCGCCTTCTCGCCGCGGTCCTGTTCCAGTGAAGGATAGTCCGTGTAACCTTTCTCGCTGCCGCCATAGTATGTCGTCGGGTCGTCGTCGTTGAGCGGAGCACCGGCGCGCAGCCGTTCGGGCAGGTCGGGATTGGCGATAAACTTGCGGCCGAAGGCGATCAAGTCGGCCTGGCCATCGCGCAACCATTGCGTGGCGCTTTCGGCGTTGAAGCCCCCCGCCACGATGAGTGTTCCCTGATACTTATTCCTGATCACT
Source organism: Bradyrhizobium sp. CCBAU 45384 (assembly GCF_028128665.1). NCBI lineage: Bacteria > Pseudomonadati > Pseudomonadota > Alphaproteobacteria > Hyphomicrobiales > Nitrobacteraceae > Bradyrhizobium > Bradyrhizobium sp. CCBAU 45384. The sequence goes on along the minus strand of NZ_LBIZ01000083.1, from coordinate 15,161 downwards.
CGGGCCATGTTGAGGGCGTACGGCTCCGGCTTCTCGCCCTTCTGCATTTGCTCAAGCGCCGGATTGACGATGTGCAGGTAGGCCAAACCATAGCCGGAGAGTTGCTCGGCGAGGTAACCGAACGTCGAGTCCGGAGCCTCGTCGCTGATGTCGTTCATCTTGCCAAGAGGTGAGAGCCGGACGCCGATCCTGTCCGCCCCGAGAACGGGAATCAGGGCCTCGATGATTTCGAGCAGAAGCCGCGCCCGATTCTGAACTGCGCCGCCATAGGCGTCGCTGCGTCGGTTGGTGCCGCTCTCGATGAACTGATCGATCAGGTAACCGTTGGCCGCATGAATCTCGATGCCGTCGAACTCGGCGGCCTCCGCGTTCCTCGTCGCGCGCTCATACTGTTTGATGAGGTATGGCATCTCCTCAAAAGTCAGCGCGCGTGGACGCACAAATGGGACCAGTTCTCCCTCGCCGCGCTCGTTTTCGATGAAGGCCTTGCCCGCGGGCGTGATCACCGAGGGCGCGACAGGTAGCATGTTGTCCGGCTGCAGGGCCGGGTGTGAAATGCGACCGACGTGCCAAAGTTGGTTGAAGATCAGTCCATCAGCCTTGTGCACCGCCTTCGTGACCTGCCGCCAGGCTTCGACCTGTTCGCGGCTATGGATACCCGGCGTCCAGGCATAGCCTTGGCCCTGCATCGAGATCTGCGTGGCCTCGCTTATGATCAGGGCGGCAGACGCACGCTGCGCATAATAACAGGCCGCGAGTTGAGACGGCACATTGCCGGGCTGTCGTGCTCTTGAACGGGTCAATGGCGCCATGACCACTCGATGGGGCAGGCTGAATGGCCCAAGCCGGCATGGCTGGAAGAGGGGATTCGCATCCCCGTTTTGGACCGCGTCGAGCACGCGGCTTTGCGTGGTAGCGATGACCATATTGCCTCAACTCGAATGAGCGAACTGATTCAAGCCTTCGGTAAGAAAGCGTCCGAAGACCTTTCGATCTCTACACCGCAATCTAACGGAGGATCGCTACATCGCGCTGACAATCGTCAATGCTCCTAACTGCTGGAGAGCGGACCGCCGGTGCTGCTACGGCGGGATGTTTCGCCGGCGTCCCCACGATCTGGCCAGCGCGCTCAGCTGGGCGATTTGGGCGTCGAGTTCGCTGTCAGCAATCCGTAAGTGTTTTCCGTTTTTCGTCGAATGCGGTGCTCGGCTTACGGTCAAGATTCAATTGGTACGCGCGTGATCGTTCGTCCCCGGTCATCGGTGACAACGACAGAAAAGCCAGACCAGCCGCCATCTCGCGCCAGCTCACGAGCAATGGTCTGGCCACGTTCCGCAGCGTGGCCGGGGGAGGGGAGAACGCTACCGCATTCGTCGGGATAGTTCGTTCCGTTCTCAATATGAAAGAAGAAATGGCCTCCGTCTGCGGGTTTCGTTGTTTGCGGATCGCCGATCGGCTGTCCCCCATTCAGGCGATCGAGATGACAGCGCGCCGCATGCCTCAGGGGTTCGGTGATCGTGGCGATCAGTGGCTCGACATCTTGAGAAAAGTGACGTCCGATCCGCTGGTGAGCGCCCAGAATGACGGAATGACCTGCAGTATCCGTGAGCCGCGCTCCGAGGATGTCCCGAACGCCGCAGCTCAGCACAAACTCATTGTACCACTCGCTTCTCCGCAAAAGTTCCTCCGGAAGACATGTGGAGAGCATGCTCCAGCGCGCATCCAGCAGGGGCGAGTACGGATCGAGCGCGGCGTAGGTCTCGACGTAGCGGGATTTGAACTCGGCACCGAGCCCGCAAAAGACGGCCTCATCGACCATGCCTGTCGTCTTGTTCGTGACAATCAACGCCGCTCCCGCCACGCCCGCCTCATCCATCAGCCTTTGAAGCGCTTTTGGCCAGGCATCCGCGGACATCGCTGCATCGTGAAGTGTTGAGAGAAGCGATTGCATGATCCGTGACCTTCAAGAGATTGGCGATGCCCGAACGCGCAAGCTTATGGTAGCCGATCAGCAAACGCATCAATGCGTGCGGTCATTGGCTGTGATCCGCATCGCCTGGATGTCTCGGAGCAGGCAACGCAGTCCATACAATTGATCCAGCAGATAAAGGACCAACGCGACACCTTCGTCGTTGACACCCAGGCCCCCCTTGAGATCCTCAATCAGGCGGACGCGGGCGAGATCCTGCTCGGAAAACGGATGCCCTGGTCGATGCGCTACCAGCCATTCCGCATCCACCCAGGCTTCGATCGTGGAGGAATCGAGATGAGATCGATCGGCGAATTCCTGAAGCTGCATTGTCACACTCGCATCGACTGTCTTGGGCTATCGGAAGGCTGCCACCCACTCACAAACCGTTCGAGATCCGGGTCTGGTTTTTTTGGCAGAACCAGTTTCAGCGTGACATACTGGTCCCCTCTGCTGCCATCGGCGCGCGGCACGCCGCGTCCCTTGATCCGAAGAACCCGGCCCGAGCTCGACCATTTTGGCACAGAGACCGCGACAGCACCGCTCACGGTTGGTACCTTGAGTTTCGCGCCCAGCACGCCTTCTTTCAGTGAGATCGGCAGGTCCAGGTGGATGTCGTCGCCTTTGCGGACGAAGTAGGGGTGCGGCAGCACACTGATCTCGATCAGGGCGTCGCCTGGCGGACTGTCTCCGGCTCCCCGACGACCCTTCCCCTTCAGGCGCAGAATCTGGCCGTCGCTGGTGCCGGGAGGAATATTGACCTCGAGCGTACTCCCGTCGGGCAGGACAATGGATTGCTTGCCGCCGTTGACGGCATCGAGAAAGTTGAGCTCGAGGTGATATCGGACGTCAGCCCCGCGTCCGCGCCGGGTGGTGCGGCCGGAACGTCCAAAGATCTCGGAGAGAATATCGTCGCTGCCGGCGAAGTCAGTGAAATCGGCAAAGCCGGCCCCATTGGAGTAGCCCGACCAGCCTTCACGATCGGCAAAATCCCGGTAGTATTGCCGGGGCTGCTGCTCGCTACCTGATGCATCGATCTCACCGCGGTCGAATCGGGCGCGCTTGTCCGGATCGTTCAGAAGATTGTAGGCGGCAGATAGTTCCTTGAATTTGTCCTCTGCCGCTTTGTTGCCGGGATTGAGATCAGGATGCAGCTTCTTCGCAAGCCGTCGGTAGGCCTTTTGAATGTCGGCCTGCGTTGCGTCCTTCTTCACGCCCAGCGTTGCATATGGGTCTGCAGCCAACACCAGCTCCTGTTTACGCGTCGACCGGACCGCCGTTCATTGTTGCGGGGGCTGCGGCGATTGTGGTCTAGGCGGTTTGGCTACAACGACCCGGGCCGGCCGCAAGAGACGGTCGTGAAGCATGTAGCCATTCTCCAAAACGTCCACGACGTTGCCGGGAGACTGATCGGACCGATCGGTTTCCATCACGGCTTCGTGCTTCATCGGGTCGAATGGCCGATTGAGAGCCTCGATTTCTTCGACACCGAAGCGTTTCAGGATCTGTGTCAGGATACGATTGGTGGCGACGACGCCGCCCAGCAGGCCGTCGTCGTCCTTGGCTCCCGGGTCCGGCGAGCCAGCGTCGATGGCTCGCCGCAGATTGTCCGCCACCTGCAGCAGTTCGCGGGCAAAGTCGGCGATGGCATATTGCCGGGCGTCTTGGACCCGACGCTCGGCCATGCGTCTCGTGTTCTCGGCGTCCGCAAGTGCACGCATCAGGCGATCGCGCTCGGCGGTGGTCTCCTGCGGCTGGTCGCTTTCCTTGTGCTCACCCGCGGGAAGCTCGCCGAGCACATCATCGATGGTCTTGGTAGCCATGTCGTGCTCCATCTGTCGCGTTCGGCCGGGTTGGAAGGCTTCAAGAAGCCTTTCGATCGCCGGGGTCGACTTCTTCGAACTCCGCGTCGACGACGTCCTCGCCGCTGCCAGACGATCCCGCCTGTCCGCTGCCGGGAGCTCCGCCTTGGGACGCCGCGCGGTTCAAGGCTTCGCCGATCCTGGATGCCGACTGCTGCAGCCGCTGGGTTGCCTGCTGGATCGCTGTCACGTCCTCGGCGCTCAGCCGTTGCTTTGCCTCGGCGATCGCCTGCTCAATCTCCCTCTTGACGTCGGCAGGGATCTTTCCTTCGGACTCCTTCAGGGCCTTCTCGGTGCTGTAGATCACCGCGTCGGCCTGGTTGCGGGCTTCGATGAGCTCCTTGCGCCGCTTGTCCTCGTCGGCGTGGGCTTCGGCCTCCCTGACCATCCTCTGGATGTCTGCTTCGGTCAGGCCGCCGGACGCCTGGATCCGGATACTCTGCTCCTTGCCACTCGCCTTGTCCTTGGCCGATACGTTGACGATGCCATTGGCATCAATATCGAAGGTCACCTCGATCTGCGGCACGCCCCGCGGGGCCGGCGGGATCCCGACCAGATCGAACTGTCCAAGCAGCTTGTTGTCCGCTGCCATCTCGCGTTCACCCTGGAAGACCCGGATCGTGACCGCGGTTTGATTGTCCTCCGCTGTCGAGAACACCTGGCTCTTCTTGGTCGGGATCGTGGTATTGCGGTCGATCAGCTTCGTCATGACGCCGCCAAGTGTCTCGATGCCCAATGACAGGGGTGTCACGTCGAGGAGCAGGACGTCCTTGACGTCGCCTTGGAGAACGCCGGCCTGGATCGCGGCACCGACCGCGACCACTTCATCGGGGTTGACGCCCTTGTGAGGTTCGCGTCCGAACAGCTTCTGCACGGTCTCCTGAACCTTCGGCATGCGGGTCTGGCCGCCGACCAGCACGACTTCGTTGATGTCCGATGGCTGCAGGCCGGCGTCCTTCAACGCTGCCTTGCAGGGATCGATCGTGCGCTGGATCAGGTCGTCGACGAGCGCTTCAAGTTTGGCGCGCGACAGCTTGATATTGAGATGTTTCGGTCCGGCCTGATCCGCGGTGATGAAGGGCAGATTGACGTCCGTCTGGGTGGCGCTGGAGAGTTCGATCTTGGCCTTCTCTGCGGCATCCTTGAGCCGTTGCAGGGCGAGGCGATCTTTGCGGAGGTCGATCCCATTTTCCTTGCGAAACTCGTCCGCCAGATAGTCGATGATCCGCTTGTCGAAGTCCTCTCCACCGAGAAAGGTGTCGCCGTTGGTTGACTTGACCTCGAACACGCCGTCGCCGACCTCCAGGATCGAGACATCGAACGTGCCGCCACCGAGGTCATAGACCACGATCTTGCCGCTGCCTCTCTTGTCGAGGCCGTAAGCGAGGGCCGCCGCAGTCGGCTCATTGATGATGCGAAGGACCTCCAGCCCGGCGATCCGGCCGGCGTCCTTGGTTGCCTGGCGCTGGGCGTCGTTGAAATAAGCGGGCACGGTGATGACGGCCTGCGTCACGGCGCCGCCGAGAGTGGCTTCCGCGGTTTCCTTCATCTTGGTGAGGATGAAAGCGCTGATCTGGCTCGGACTGTACTTTTTGCCCCGGACGTCGACCCAGGCGTCGCCGTTGTCGCCCGGCACGATGTGATACGGCACCATGGTCTTGTCTTTTGCCGTGATCGGGTCGTCGTAACGCCGGCCGATCAGTCGCTTGATGGCGTAGATCGTGTTCTCGGGATTGGTGATACTTTGCCGCTTGGCCGGCTGCCCGACCAGGACTTCGCCATCGTCCGTGAAGGCGACCATGGAGGGCGTGGTGCGCCCACCTTCGGCGTTCTCAATGACCCTGGCTTTGCTGCCTTCCATGACGGCCACGCAAGAGTTGGTGGTTCCGAGATCGATGCCGATTGCTTTTGCCATGATCAAATTCCTTCGGATTGTGAATACGGCGGACGGCTGGAGCGTCCTGGATGTTTGCGTACGGGGGGCGAGACGCTTCGAGCCGGTGTTGTGAGGAGAGAACGGGCTCTGGCGTCTCGCCGCGCCGACGGTCAGGCAGCTTCCTTGACCTCGATCTTTTTCGGTTCGGGCTTTGCCGGCTTTGGAATCGTGATCTTCAGGACGCCGTTGGCCATCGTCGCCTGAACGGAGGACGGGTCGATGCCGGGCGGCAGCTGCAGCACGCGAAGGAACACGCCGTAGCTGCGTTCGCTATGCTGGACATTCTTTTCGCTCTTGTCCTTGCCGCCGTCCGTGCTCTGCTCCACCTTCTTCTCGCCACGAATGGTGAGCGTATCGTCCTCGATGGAGATGTCGACGTCCTTGCGCTCGAGTCCCGGCATTTCGGCGGTGACTTCGATTGCCTTGTCTGTTTCCGCGATGTCAATGCTCGGCACGAGCTGCTGGCCGTTCGGCATTAAGCCCTGCGAAAACTCGCTGAACAGGCGGTCGATTTCCCGATGCAGGCCGAACAGGCCGAAGTCGGGTCGCATCAGCATTCCTGCATCACGAGATGGGACCAGTGAACGTAACCTCATTTTTGGCTTCTCCTTCCCAGTTTGAGATCCAACAGATTCTAGGGGCTATGCGAGCGGCATTCTCGGCGCGGCTGCGTCATCGCTGGTAGGGGCAATCTACGCGGGACGAGCAAGCGGGCCATGACGACCGTCAACTTCCGTCTCGAGTTTTCTCCTTGAGCTTTTGAAGCCGAGTGTAAAATCGCCGGAGATGATCTTTGTGGACGGAGTGAGCAGTGAGGGCGCAGCATTTGTCGCGGCCTCGTTACGGTCGCCCGAGGCGTTCGTCACCCAGCCAGGGATCCGGACGAAGTGAGTGCAATGGCAGATCTTCCGGCCGCTTTTCCAGGTCGATTTCATGAACGTGCACGGCCTGCCCGCCATGCCGCATTAGAATCTCCTGGGCCTGAGCTTCCTTCTCAGGTGCGCGAACCCGAACCCATATCAAGAGGCCATCCCATTCTGCAGCCGGCTCCAAGCCTCTGACGCGCTCACGGCGCAGTAGTCGGTATATGGGCACTATGACGACGGCGCCTGTGAAGATCCCGATCAGGATCGACCACATGGCGACCGCCATAGCCTCATAGCCTTTGATTATCAGGAAAAGAGCGGAGCCAACCGCTGCGATGCAACCAAGAACGCTACTGGCGACGGCTTCAACGCCAAGCAAATCGTCGGCTCCAAAGAAGGGCTGTCTCGGCGCGGTCGGCATATCGGCGAGATCGGCTGGAGGAATCACAGCGTAATTCAGCCGTCGCTGCACATCATCGGGAGATGCGCTGATGTCTATGTCGGAGCGATCGAATCCTGACAGAAGAAGATCCTGGGCCGCGTCATCGAGCGCCCGCCGCGAGTGGAACACAGCAGTCACCTCGCGGGTGCGGGTCCGGTCCAGGATCGTGTCGGTGGATCTTGGCATCGACATACGATGTGACCGTCAAGAGGATCGGTAGTGGAATTCCGATAGCTTCTTCAGCTCTTCTTTGGATGCGCCCGGAAGAGTGATCTTGCTGCCGGCGTCATCGATGGCGAGGCTATCAAACGGGACTGCGACCAGATGGCCACCTACGCCGAGAAAGCCGCCGACCTGCAGAATCGCGAAGTCGAGTTGTTTCTTGTCTTTGGCGGCAATCACGTCGTCTAGGCTTCCGATCTTCTCATTCTTGTCGTTGATGACGGTGCTGCCGATCAGCTTGCTCATGCGATAGCCCTGAGCGACGACGTTTAGGTCAACCTTGACGAGAGCTACGCCAGCCTGCGGCAGGGCGGGATTGCTGCTGAGGACGGCCAATATTCCGCCAAGTGCCGCCAAGCTGATGATGAGTTTTGAAAGAGGACGGGGGAGGGTTGCTTCCATGTCGCGCTCCTGTGACAGTTAGTGACATATCGAGTACCCCCTTTGAACCTGGGGTGCGCTGACCATTGTCAATTTTCGCAGATCCCTTAATCGACACCGGGCTCAGTACCTTGATTGTCCAACCGTCATGGCTGCGCCTTCGCTGCGGCATACGCCTGGATCGATGCCGCGAGAGGTACGAAGTCGTAGGAACCATCGTGCCGTAATCCGTTGTGAAGAAAGCAGAGGGCCTTTCCGTGCGATGTGGCCCATGCGCCGTTACGTGTTTCTACGTACGAAAACTTCCCAAGTTTACGAGGTTGTATTGCTGATAGTTGATTGACTGCGAGCGGATCGTTCCTCCCACCGCGAGTGCGCTGAAAAAAGGACAACGAGATGAAGCCGATAATCCACCCAGCGGACTATTATCGAAGGATGCTCGCTGCACAGCCGCACGCGCTGAAGCGGCTCGATGGGTCGGCGGCGATTGTCAAATTGAGCCGTGATCAGCAGGTTCCGGAAGACGACGGCCCCACTGGGCATTGGTACTACGTGATTGCCGGCGCCGCACGATGTTCAACTATCCGCGCTGATGGACGGCGGCAGATCCTGGACCTGATGCTGGTGCGGGATTTTTTCTTTGTCGGGAACAGCCAGAGAGAGGAAGCGATCGAGGCTATTTCGGAAGAGACCGTACTCGCGGGTTATTCGGCAGTGCGGCTTGAGGGTCTCGGCGAGCGCGATCGCGAGTTCGCAAGAGAACTGAGAGCGATCACCTTTCAATCGTTAGAACGTACCCGGCAGCAGCTCGTCGTCCTCGGGGGGGTAACGACAGCGGACAAAGTAAGTGCGTTCCTGCTGCTGCTTGAGGAACGCTACGGGGACCAGCGGGGAGACATACGGCTTCCCATCACCCGGTATGATCTCGCCGAGTACCTCGCCGTGTCCGTGGAGACTGTGTGTCGTGCGTTTTCAGATCTGCAGCAGCGCGGTGTCATTGCCCTGATTGGGATTCGAACAGTCCGCATTGTGAATCGCGATGCACTGGAGCATCAAATCGGTAGAAGGTATCCGAACGCTGGTTCGGACACGATCGCTGCCTAACGCCGCTTATGGCGTGGATTCATAACGCGCGGTCAACATAGCTCGACGAATCTCAATTGGACCAAGGCGAGGTAGTTGGAGGCGAGCCTCTCGTCACGCGTCGCCGACGACGATAAAGCGGACGTAAGCGCGGTCGTCCTGCAAGAGTGATTCTACAAGGAAGATGGCCGTTGCTCGACCTTTGGTACAAGAACGCAGCAATCTACAGCCTCAACGTGGCCACCTACAAAGATGGCAACGGCGATGGCATCGGCGATTTCAAGGGACTGGTGGCGCAGCTTGACCATATTTCTCAGCTAGGAGTGAATTGCCTGTGGCTGCTGCCATTCTATCCAAGTCCAGGACTCGATCATGGTTATGATGTGACGGACTACTACAATGTAGCGCCAGCTCTCGGAACGCTTGGCGACTTCGTCGAATTCAGCCATCAGGCGCGACTGCGGGGCATGAGGTTGATCATCGACCTCCCAATCAATCATACTTCGGAGCGGCATCCGTGGTTTCAGCAGGCGCGGACCGATCCAAAATCACCATTTCGCGAATACTATATCTGGTCAGATGCGGAGCCGGAGAACAGCACCGAGGGCGTCGTTTTTCCCGGGGTTCAACTGAGCGTATGGACCTACGATCTTTCTGCCCACGCCTGGTACTATCATAGATTCTATCAGCATCAGCCTGATCTAAACATCGCCTACTCTGCCGTCCGTGAAGAGATTTTCAAAATAGTCGGCTTTTGGCTGGAGCTCGGCGTGTCAGGATTCCGCATCGACGCTGCACCGTTCGTCGTTGAGGAGATACGCCCGGATCGTCCAGCAAAACACCGATACGAGTTCTTTGGAGAACTCCGCGACTTTTTGTCGTGGCGCAAGGGTGATGCCGTCCTGTTGGCGGAAGCTAATGTTGCTCCTTCCGAACTTGACCATTACTTCGGCGATGGATCGCGCATACACCTTCTGTTCGCGTTCTTGTTGAACCAGCATTTGTTTCTAGCGCTTGCGCGCGAGAACGCCGAACCACTGCAGAGGTGTCTGGCCGCGCTACCTCGGCTGCCACCATTCGCTCAGTGGGCCCAGTTCTTGCGCAATCACGATGAACTTGATCTCGGGCGGTTGGCGCCCGAAGAGCGTGAGGAAGTCTACGCCGCCTTTGCTCCAGTTCGAAAGATGCAACTTTATGGCCGCGGGATTCGCCGGCGGCTCGCATGCATCCTTGGGAACGATCGCCGGCGCATCGAACTCGCCTTCAGCCTGCTCTTCAGCTTGCCTGGCACACCGGTCATCTATTACGGTGACGAGCTGGGTATGGGTGATGACCTCGCGCTTCCGGAGCGATGGCCGGTGCGAACGTGCATGCAGTGGACCCATGACGAAGATGGCGGGTTTTCTTCTCGGCCGGCTGCCAGATTACTGCACCGCATCATCAATGACGTCGAATACGCTCCGGCCAAGGTCAATGCCGTCGCCCAGCAACGAGATCCGGACTCGCTCTTCAATTGGTTGCGACGCCTGGTCGAAACCCGCCAGTCTTGCCCGGAAATCGGGTGGGGCGATTTGAGTTTGCCGCAAAGCGATCAATCCACAGTTCTGACCCAACAATTCGCGTGGGAGGGCCGATCGGTGCTTACATTGCACAACTTGTCGCAGGCTAAGGGCAATGTCCATGTCACGGGTCTTTCGAAAGAACGCAAGCTGATAGACGTCTTCGGTAATCGCGTTTACTCATCAAACGCCAACCTGGATGATGAGATTGAACTTGATGGCTACGGATATCGTTGGTTTCGCATGGAATGATGGTGCGCTTGCCTGACAGAGGCGACCTGCTCCGCGGTAGCTTTCGCGAGCCCGCCGGTTCGAATTCAGGCCGCTGAGACGCAAGCTCGGTTTCGAGTATTTCAATGAGGATAGCTCAGATTGCTCCCCTGGCCGAAAGCGTCCCGCCAAGGCTCTATGGCGGTACTGAAAGAGTTGTTGCCTGGCTGGTGGACGCACTCGTCGAGCTTGGGCATGAGGTCACTTTGTTCGCGAGCGGCGATTCCAGGACCCGAGCTACGCTTTTTCCGGTCTGGCCCAAAGCCCTTCGCCTTGGGCGACCACGCTCGGATCCGAACGCGGCTTTGGCCGCCCAACTGGAAGCCGTATCCGATTACGCTACCCAGTTCGACGTGATTCACGCTCACATCGATTGGCTACATCTGCCCATCCTCAAACGAGCGGGAGTGCCATTCCTTACGACGATGCACGGCCGGCTGGATCTGCCTGGATTGCCGGCCGTGACCAGCAAGTTTCCAGAAGCTTGTTTTGTATCCATCTCCGATAATCAGCGCATCCCGCTCGCCAGCGCAAACTGGTGTGGAACGGTTTATCACGGTCTGCCCATCGACCAGTTCCGCGCCTCATTGGCTGCCGGATCGTACCTGGCGTTTCTCGGGCGCTTAACCGCCGAAAAAGGCCCCGAAGATGCTATCCGCATCGCTCTCGCCGCAAGAATGCCGCTTCGAATTGCTGCAAAGGTCCCTCGCGCCGAAACAGGGTATTTCAGAGAGAAGATAGAGCCTCAGATTGACGGCAAACAAATCCAGCTGGTCGGCGAAGTAGATGACCAATCGAAACAGCCTTTCCTTGCAGGAGCTGCTGCTTTGCTCTTCCCGATCAAGTGGCCCGAGCCGTTTGGATTGGTGATGATTGAGGCGATGGCCTGCGGAACGCCAGTCATTGCCTACCGGTCCGGTTCGGTGCCCGAGATTGTAGAGGAAGGCGTGACAGGTTTCATCGTCCAAAATGAGGACGAAGCAGTTCAGGCTGTAGCGCGGCTTGGGCAAATCGATCGCCGGCGCGTCCGTACGCGCTTCGAAGAGCGCTTCACAGCGGAGCGGATGGCACGGGAATACTTGCGCCACTATCGAGCCATCGTGGCCCGGTGAGGCTGGACATTTCTATGTATCTGCTTTGTTCGACAGCATCGTCGCGAGTGCAGCTATCGGCATGGCACAGCCGGACGGCGGCTCGATGCGCAACGCCATTTTCAATGACCTCGTGCCTCGCCGACCGTGTCGGCCACCCGGGCCCCGCGGGCGCCGATCTTGGTTGGCGGGCCCGTGGTTGTGTCGCGGGCGGTCTGATGCTCCATCTCGGCATCGATCTCGGCGCCAAGAAGGATGACGATGGCCGAGATCCACAGCCAGGTCATAAAGCCGATGACAGCCCCAAGCGAACCGTACGTCTCGTTGAATTTACCGAAGCTCGCGACATACCAGGAGAATAACCCGGATACCGCGAGCCAAAGCAGTGCCGCGATCGCGCTGCCCCACGTGACCCAACGCCATTGGGCCGCCTCTCGGCTGGGGCCGTAGCGGTAGATCAAGGCCAAGGCCAGCGTGAGTAACAGAAACATCGCTGGCCATCTCCCGATGCGGACCAGAAGGTCGCCGGTGTTGGACAAGCCAACATAATTGAGGATCACTGGAACAGCGATGATGCAGCCTAAGGCCGCCATCATGAACACGATCCCGCTGACCGTAAAACCCAGGGAAACAGCATTCAGCTTGAAGAACCCGCGCTTCTCGTCTTCGCCGTAAACGATGTTCAACGTGTCGAACAGCGACTTCATGGCGGCATTGGCGCTCCAAAGAGATGTTGCCAGCCCGATCAGGAAGGTGAGGCCGAGCGTGTTGGAGCCTTTCGACGCCACGCGGGTCAGTTGCTCTCTCACGATATCCAATGCCCCGCCAGGTAGGAAGCCGCCAAGCTGATCGAGGTGCTTGCCGATGGTCATGGGATCGGAGAAGAGTCCGTAGATCGCAACCAGCGCCGCAATCGCCGGAAAAATGGCAAGTATGCTGTAGTAGGCCATGCCTGCTGCGAGGGTGAGGACGCGGTGTCTAGAGATGTTGGAAAAGACGCGCAGCAGGATGTCCTTCCATCCCTTCGCGGGGATTTCCGACGGCGAGGTCGCCTGCCGGCCACGATCCTCTTCTGATTCGACGTCCCTGTTGGCTCTCCGAGGCGCCTCGAGAGACTTTCTTGAGTTGGGAATCTGGTTCTGGCTCGTGCCTTCTTGGCCGCCCGGAACCGTGTCAACATTCGTCATGACGCTCTCCGAACCTCCAATCGCATACGGCGGGGCGTGTTCCTTTTTTTGTTCACTGACGTCGGCTTTTGCACTTTGCCAAACGGGCGCGACGATAGTAATCGCCTGGAATTAACAGTTGTCAGGGAAGCCGCGTCACAAACTCAATAGTTTCCCAGATCACCGCCCGGCCCGCGGCAAACATCGATGATGAGGGCGCCCATCAGCGCTCGCGCCAAACGCATACTGGGAGAGCGCTATGTCCAAGCGGCGGCGTCGCTTCAAGCAATCGCGATCATTGGAAGAGCGCCTTGCGGCGGAGGCTGAGCACCTGCGCGAGAAGGCAGTTAAGGCTCCCCCAGGTACCGAGCGGGAAACCCTTCTGCGCAGAGCCCGCCAGTTCGAAGAGGGTATGCACATGAGCGAGTGGCTGAGAACGCCCGGCCTCCAATAGCCGTATTGATCGCGTGATCCCCGAGCCACAAATCGAGGCTTATTCTCGCCAAGCGCGCATCTGTCTTGGGATTGCGCTCGTCGGTGCGATCATTTTCCTTGCCGGCCTGCTTATGACCTTCCTGTAAGGCCGCGTCAGTTTGGCGGCCTCTTTCATTCTCAACGTTCCGCTTATCGACCCAAAACCGAAGTCAGGTCTGGCGTATCGGACTTCTTGGCATTAGTTGCGGCCGCAGATTGAGAGAACAACGTGTGATCTTCGATCAAGTTCGCTGGCGCACCGCTGCGATCGCAAGCCGAACCAGATCGGCGAGGTTCTTCGTGCTCACCTTGCGCATGAGGTTGAGGCGGTAGCTCTCGACCGTCCGCGGGCTCAGATTGAGGTGACGCGAGATCTCCTTGGTTGACCTCCGCCAAGTCGCTGGCCGCCGAGAGCAGCAGGCTTCAGGCCGAAGTCGCGCAATTACTCGGCGAGCTCCGTGCGGCTTAGCGCATAGCGGCGCGATCAGGGCAGTAACGGCGCCGCCGCCGTACCAAGATGCTCCGCAGCGGCCTGCACGCACGTTGCATGCCAACGGCGTCGCTCCGTAAACGTCAGCGCATCGATCGACGGTCGCAGCTTGTAGCCTGCGGCGGCCAGCCGGGCGCAGAGCTGTGGCACGGACGCTCCTATCGTATCGTCAACCAGAGGATCGAGGCCGACCACGCGGTTCAATTCGTCAATGAGCCGCAACCCTTCGCTGCGAAGAAGGATCGCGGGAGCTAGGCTGCCCGGGTCATCGATCAGTAGCTCGAGGATGAGCGCGAGGTCCATCATTGCGCCAAGAGTCGCCGGCCACCCGGCGCCTACTGACGCCGACCTGAAGTAAATCAGGGAGGGGTGCGAAGCATGGCTTTGGAGCACGGATGCGCACCAGTCGCGGCCGCCATAGAGAACGCGCCTGATTTCCTCGGGGGAGTTCAGGTCTGCGTAACATTCCAGCAGTCCTAGCGCAGACGGCGGCTCGCCCGCCGCCGTTGTGAGCGCCAAAATCCCGGCGTCGCGGCGAGAGATGCCTTCCTGCACCTCGAGCAAGTAAGTCACCGCCATCGTCAGGACCGAAAGGCCGGAGAAGCCCGCTATAACCAGGGCCCAACGCGCGGGTCCTTGCGCCTCGATGCCGCTCAGCCCCACGGTACAGAGGGCGCTTCCGACGATGAACAACGCCTGAAGGAAATCGGGAGACGGAGAGAACGAATACCTCAAGCCATGGGCCACCAGGCCGAAGCCCAGCAGGAGAAGACCCAGATGAAAAAAGAGCCCATCAAGATTGCGGGTGCGAAACTGGTCGAAACCGCACGCTTGCCGCGACGTGTCCACTTCCAGATCGGGACCGCCACCACGAGAAGCCTACGGGCTACGCGCAAAGCGCCTCTGCTCTCGCCAGGGACGACGACCGTGTCGAAGACGTCTCGCAGAGCGAGCACGACCAGAACAACACCCGCAGCGATCTCGATTGCCCGCGCGATCACGGCAAGACGCCGCCAGAGGCGCGCGAACTCCACTTGAACACGTCAAGTCTCGCAGCGGGTCACGAGCACCGCTGCTCACATGGCCAGCACCGCGATCAGAAAGGTTCCGGCGGACATCGTCCGCCTGCCGTACTCATGTCGGATCAGAAGCATCGGATCACTTCCGATTGTCAAGCATGAACCCTGCGGTTTTGTTTTCGTTCCGATACTCTGGACCGGCGATCACTCGCCACTGGCGGCGGTACGCTATGCCTGGTTAGGTCCGATGTTGATGCTGTGGACGGCTCCTCCACCGGCACGAGAGTGCCAAGGAGTGGGCGCCGTTTGAGGCTCCCACGATTCGGAGGAG
>NZ_LBIZ01000082.1:0-44570 GCF_028128665.1 Bradyrhizobium sp. CCBAU 45384 | reverse complement strand
CTTGAGCTTGCGCCACAATCGATGGCAAGCCCGAGGAGGGCTACCCTAGCGATTCTTTGACGCGGGCTTTACGTATAGACCAGAGAGAGAGTTCCGTATCATTGTCCTTACTGAGGGCGTGCGGCTTTCAAAAGCCCACCAAAAGACTGCGGAAACGGCCAAGCAACTCGCGATGACAACAAGAAATGACGCGAGACTCCTCCAGCTCGGCGAGACCGGATGGATCTGTCCCAGCAGCGACAGCACAAAAACGGCCACCGGAAGATGGGTGGCATAAAGCGAAAAGCTTATTTCCGACGTCGCTTGAGCAAAGCCAAAGTCCGCGACATAAGCCACGTCCCTCACCTCGAGCACTTTCAGAACGCAAACGAACGCGCATCCCAGCATAAGGTCGCTGGCCAGCCACAACTCCTGTCTGCGCAGATAAAGCCAAAAGCAGGTGGAAAGCGCAGACGCCAGGGCAAGCAGCCTTAACGACGGCTTGTCCAAACAAAACAATAGAGCGCCTGAGGTCCAGACAAGGAAGTAAACCAGATAGCTTACGGCGGTGTACTCGGAGATCTGCGTACGAGCCAATGAACAAACGACAATCAAAGCGACGATCGTCGGAATGGCCAAGAATATCCGCTGTCGAATACCAACGACCAGTCCGAACCAGGCGAAATAGTAAAGTCCCTCATTGGAGATGCTCCATAACGACAGATTGGAGCCGTATTGCTTGCACCACAACATCTGGAGAAAGGCCGCGTTGCACACGGCTTCGCGAAGCCTGAGAAACGACCATAGATTTTCGCGATCGGGAAAAAATGAGGCCCGCGCGTCTATGACGGAATGACCATTCAGCCAAGCCAACGAACTTCCATCGAGGATTGCCGTCAACAAGAGAGCCGGAATCAGGACAACAAACATCCTCGATACTCTTGCAATAAGGTACTCGGCCAATACCATCTTGTCTTGCAAGACACGAATGAGAAATGGTCCTCCGACCAGATAGCCGCTTAAGACAAAGAAAATAATCACCGCCTCGTGCCCCCATTTGGCAGCAAATCGAAGGGCTGCGCAGACGACGCCAAATAGCACGCCAGTACTCTCGACTGCAGAGGTGGTGAAGACCAAGGCGAACGCGTGAAACATCAGAACCGCGAGCGCAGCGAGTCCGCGTAGCAGGTTCAGCCACATAGAAAGCCGAGGGGCGATGCGCGTGTCTTGCCGTAACGTCAACATGTGCCCCTCTCGTCGATCTCGACCGGCCCAACCAACTCACGTCGAGATATACCCCTTCTCTCGCTCTCACTTCTCGCTCTCACTCGCGGTCTTGATCTACGAACCCGCGGGCGCGAGGCTTTCATTCACCCCGATCGCTCCTCAATCTAGACGGCGAGAATTTGGATTTCTGTGAAACGCATTTCCATCCGACCCACCTTGGGCTTCGACCAATCGCAAGCAGGCGGTTAATCTGAGCCGCCTAGATATACCTGCTCGCGAGGCGGCTGTAGGTCGAGCGGCCATTTCTTATCCAATCCGAAAGGCGCGCTTCGTCGGAATGCACGAAGTACTTCTTGTAGGAATAGGATTCCCAAAGATGATGGCAGACTGCATTGTCGAAACTATGGTTCTCTTCGAACATGAGTTTCATGCTCTGATCGTCCCAGCTCGGCCAGTGAAAACGATCATGAGGCTGCACGTTAATCGACCAGACACCACTCCGCCACATGACGTAAGGAAGCTGTACTGAAAACTGATCCCAAGTCTTATCTGAAAATCGCTCGTACGAATCCAACCAGTCGACGAGAAACCCATCGTTCGGAGCGGCCAACATTACGGCATTGCAAAGTCCATCGACCTTATGCCCGATCTGCAGACCGATCGAAAACGAGCTGTCCAGCATATCATCGAACGGCCTTACCGTTATCGTGTCGAGATCGAGATAGATACCGCCCATCTCCTTCAATATGCCCATTCTCGTGATATCTGCCTTGTGGGCGAAGTGGTTCAGCTTACGTCCCTTGAATTCGTGCGGGATAACGATCTTGTTCATCGAGAGCAGACCTTCGACGTCCCTGAAGCTGGGCGATTCAGGTTTGTAATGGTGATGAAAAAAGACCTCTTCCGGCTTGATCTTCTCGATGGCAGACCTGACTGCAATTTTATGCATGACGTTGAATGGCTTTCCGCCGAAATCAGGCGACAAGCCAAAGACGAAATGAATGATCTTGGGGACCTTATTCTTCACGATTGCCGGGAAGGATCTATCTGAGGCTAACTCGTCAGCCATACGTTCCCGAATCGGATCGGGAACGTACCGCCGCACCTTGGCTTTAGACTGATTGCCTATAAGGGCCTTCACCCGGTGGCAAAAGTCTCTATTGGCATCCCGACACTCCTCCAACGCCTTGTCATGGATCTCGGATTCAGAAAATGCAGCAGTCCAGCAGTCCGCCTGCGCTATTGGCACTTGGTGCTTGAGCGTGAGCATCTTGCTGCCGCCACCGATTGCGACCACGGGCTTCTTCGCGAGCGTGCCAAGGTATGCCGCATGATATGAATTGGTAACGATGCGACGAGCGGAACAGATCGCTTCAACAAATGCCTGGCTGCTACAATCGTTAAACACGATCCTCGCGTCGTCTGATGATTGCGACACGATGGACGATATCATTTCTTTGTCCGACCGAAGGTCGCGATGAAGCAGGAAAAGCGTTCCGAAACTCGAATTGCCCGGTTCATCGAGTTGCGGGTTCATGCAGCTTGGGCACGGAACCCACGTAAATCCAGCGTTGTAATCGCGAATTCCGACCAAGTTGAACTGCCGCAACTGGCCATACTCCTCAAACCCCGGCTGCCGTTTGTCAACCGCGTAGACATCGTGACTGTTGTGACCGGCGCCCCACAAGATTGTCGGTATCTGACCGCGAGTCCAAGACGAAATGTCCGCGTCAAAAAATGGCTGCCCGATCAACCCCCCGCCTCCTACGACGACGGCTTTGGCGTTTTCCCTCGTTAGCTTTCGCAAGGCACGACGAGGCAGGCTTGCACCGGCATGGACTTCCTGGCGAACTGCCCAGTTGAATTCAGAACCGAAATAGTTGAGCGGACTGGACATCATATCTCCGATGTTGCCATCGCTCAGTCTGCTTACAAAGATTACTGGTCGCCGCACTTGAACCTCTTTTCCTGGTCTTGATCAAACTTCCAAGCAGCGTTCGCCGGTCCTAAACCGGAGCCGCCGGAGTTTTCCTAACTGATCGATCATCCTGCGCTCCGCGCCGGCGGGCGCTCCACACGCGATCCAAAGAAGTGAGTGGCTTATTACGTATATGCTCGCTCCCAGGACAATCTTCCCGGCGAGTATCGCAGTGAGCGCCAGGGGACCGACATACCCGAAATGAGAGTTCGGTAAGAGCATCAATGTAGCGTACATGATTGTCACTGACGTGATGCTGCGCCAACTCGCCGTAATCGGATCCAGCATCCTGCTGTGCGTGATCCTGGCGGCCAGATGCAAGCCATATAAGATGAAAAAGGAGCCCGTTATCACCCTTCCGATGACAATTCCCATCAAGCCTCCCAAATGGAAACCCGCAACCAAGACCGAAACTCGGAAAATAAAGAAAACTGCCGCGCGAACGAAAAGGTCTCGCCCCCTATCCATCGACAAGGCAACTGTTTCGATTCCGGCGAGCATCGTCTGCAGGGCGATCAGGGGAGCAATGCAAACCACGACGTTTACAGAGATCTCCCACTGCGGACCGACAAACAGATAAACGGCATCTCTCGCCACCGCAGACATGCCAAAGCCAATCGGCAGCGCCATGGCTAGAATAACCGACTGCGCTTCTCGGTACGCCTTTCGAAGTCGTTCCACGTCGCTCGACATCAGAGAGAATGCCGGAAACAGAGCGCGACTGAGGGGCGCTACGCAATCTCCAGTCGTCATCACCGTAATCTGTTGACCGATATGATAGGCTCCAAGAGTTTCGCTACCAAAACGTCTTCCGATGAGCAGATAGTCTACCCTGCCGTTCAGGTAATCCAGAGCGCCGATCAATATCATCCAAACCCCGAACGAAACTATTTCCTTGGTCTTGGAAAGGTCCAGCCGAGGCCGCCAGGGGATATTGTAGTATGACAAGAACAGCATGGATGTGCTCGACGCAATCGAGCCAAGGACGATCGCCCAATAGTTACGCAGCATGAACGCCGCTGTTATGCCTGCCGCCGCCCCAATGACGATCGATACGATCTGCCTCCTGCTTTCCCTAGCGAAGTCGAGTCTCTTCGAATAAACGCTCAAGAGCGGGTTATTGAGACAGGCCAGCAGGGATGGAATGGCCATGACGCACAGGACGTCTTTCAGACGCTCGTCGCCTAGCAAATGCGCCACGAGGCCTGAGGAAAGAACCAGCAGAATTCCTGTTATCAACCCGCGTATGAGGCTAATCGTAAACGCTGTATCCAGATGAGCTCTCGTCAAGCTCTGCGACTTGATGATGGCACCAGACACCTGAAAATCCGACAAGATATTGATAAACCCGACTGCTGCTGTAGCGAGTGCAATGATGCCGTAATCGTCCGGCGTGAGCATGCGGGCGAGGATGGCCGTCGAAATCAGTTGCGCAGCTCGCGAAAATGCGGTTGTCGCCCACAGGACTGCGGCGCTATTCACCAGCCGCCCACCGACTTCGTGCCGATTCTCGTCCACCAGAAAGTCTATTTCGCGTTGCATTCAATTGCCCTTTTTGAATGGTGCCACCCGTATCAGCCCGCACCACACAGGCCTTCCAAGGATCAATACGACGCGAGGTGTTTCCGTGAGGCGCGTGCGACGTCAGTGAGGCCGAACGCGCAGCATCGCGAGACGACACGATCGCGCCTTAACCGGCTGACTTACATGCGTGCTGCACGTAACAGGGCTTGCCAATACCTCTTTCGTGCCATTTTCGGCGATTGTTTCTGCCACCAGCCTTGCGACCAAGACATAGTCGCCGGAGCGCTGGATAGCGGGCATTGAAACCTCTATCACGCGAACGCCGTCGGCGTTCGTCGTCAGGGTGCTTACGTCCAGCTTACTGGAGGTCGTGGACACGACCGCTCCTGTTGCCCCATCCGCCACCGAAACCTGGAGCAACCTGTTGGCGGGATAGTTTTCCGGAATATTGAGCGGAATTTCGAAACGCAATTGGTCGGTGGGACTCAAGGACAACGACCCGCTGCCGGATTGCCCTGCGACCGTCGCCGTCTCGGCACCTAGAAACGCGGGCTTCGGCATGTCGTTGAGCGCTGCCGTATATCCAAATTCATTCGGATCCGGCGTCACGTCGCTCGGGCCGCATTTTCGGCTTCCCCGCTCAGAGGACGTGAACTGGCAGACGCGAACGTAGTCGATCTTGAACGTCTGCGGAAAAGCCGCGTCATCGATCCCGTGCCGGCCGGCCCAGGCTGCTCCGCCGATGGCGAAATTGAGATCGATGTGCGCCGGCGGACCCAGTTGGCCGTCCTTCCTGAGCCACTGGTACATGCGCGTGTAGACGAGGCGGCCGTCCCAGAAGAACGAAATGCGGTCAGGAGCCCAAACGAAGCCGGCAATATGCCAGTCCTTGTTCAGATCCTCCTTGCTGACCATGTCCTGAAACCTGAGCACGAAGGAGTTGTCCACATACGTGTAGGACTGCGGCGTCCACTTATCTTTACTCATGGCATTCGAGTGCAGCATGTTCGGCTTGTCTTCCACGCCATTGATGACGTACTCGAAAATGTCGATCTCCGGCGGATGCCAGAACTTTCCATCGATGTCGTAATCGGCTTCGAGCCAGAATGCCGGCCACGATCCCCGCGCATTCGGAAGAAAGACCCGCGCTTCGTAGTAGCCGTAGTAGAATGTCTGATGGCTCCGGATCATCGCGGACTCGAACGTGTCCGCCTCCTCATTCTTTTTTGCGGTCAGGGTCAGCGCGCCTTCGGACACCACGTGGTTGTCGCGGTAGCGCTGCTTTTCATCGTTGAAACGATCCATCGTTTCGTTGTTGTAGATGTATCGGGTGGCCCATTTGGTTCGATCAAGCTTGTCGCCGTTGAACTCATCCGAAAAAACCAGTTCCCAGCCAGCGCACCAGGCCGGCGCTGCTGATCCGAGTGCAACGACTATCGAGGCGACACAAAGGACTTGCCTGCGCACGGCTGCGATCATAACGAGACCCTTTCGGTTCGGTTGTTAGCCCGGCTGGGAGACGCTGTGCCGGCCCAATACGCAAAGACGATGGCAACGGTGACACTGCCTCGTCGCAAGCCGGCACAATCAAGCGCACGGCTCTGCGGCTTTTTCCCGAATAGACAGTCAACTTGCGATCGTTTTGGGGCGGTGACTTGTCGAACAATCAAGAACATTTGACTGTCCCTCTATTAGGTTCCCTCCTTGAGTGCCGTCGAGCGCTTGATTGATCGGCCGGACTGCCGGTTTCGCTTGCGAGGCCCAGTCGAGCCGTTTTCGAATCTGTCCCGTCACCTTCACTTCAAGGACGCGATGGCTGATCGTTGCAACGATAAGCGACGGCGGAAGCGAGACCAGGAGGAAAAACAGTTGCGATCCGCTCCCCAATGCATCGACCATGCCCGTTCGATACATGATCAGCTTGACCCCGGCCATGACGATCGGCGGCCAGAGATAAAAACTGAAGCTGACCGTTCCCAGCCACTGCATCACCTGCCAACGCAACATTCTTCCGAACAGACCGTTTCCTCGGGACATGCCTAGCAGGAAAATAGTCCCGAAGACGCCACCAAGAACAACAAATGGAAAAGCAGAGATCCAGTCATGGAATGACAAATATGCTGGCGTGACAAAGCCAACGTAGTCCGTTGCGCTGGCAAGTTCTAGGCCTCTCCAGACCGTCAGGAACAGCACGAAGAAGATCGCCGGGTACTTCGCCAGGGATTGCAACAAGGTCGACGATAGGTACTTCTCCGCGATGAGCACGCCACCAATCATCAGGAGCGCACGGGGATAGTACACGAGCAAGATCAACGAACTGACAGCTACCGCCAGCGCCAGCGGACGACTGACACCGCCGATCACGAAAACGACGGCACACACTCCATAGAACAGGAATTCGTATCCGAGCGACCACGCGGCGGGATTGATCTGGATGATGTCAATAAATGGAGGCGGCGCCATTAGATTTGCACCAACCAACAGCAGACTTGGACCATTTCCTGAAAGCCAGCCAAAAATCGCAATCGCGATCACGGTCGCCCAGAGCACAGGAAGAATCCTCGCATAGCGATCCAAAATAAAGGTCACGACCGAGGATGCCCGATACAAGCTTGGCAGAATCACGATTCCGCTGATCCCGAAGAAGAACTCGACACCGAATTTTCCGGTCTGCAGCGCTTCTCCCAACAGCCCCCTGGCAAACAGATCGAACGTGGGTAGTCCGGAATGAACGACGTGATAGACAAATACCATGAGGCAAAACAAGCCTCTGGCACCATGAACGTAAGGGTTAAATCTTGCGCTCGCGTCGTGTTCCATGTGGGAAGTCGCTACAGGCTCTTGTATAGAGGGTGAACAGCCTCATGAGAGAGACCAAGGTCGATCGCGATCGTTGTCCTGTGTCCAGACGCACCCACCCACCGAGGCGCCAAGAAACAGTAATCGACGAGTCCCAAGATGGTGAGCCTCGACACATTCCCAGCCAGAGCCTCGTCTAACAAGCGGGCTGCAGCAGCGTCAAGCGACGAGACCAACAGCGTCATTTTCGCGCATATTGCCTTCATTCTGTGCATTTGCATGCAGCGCTTCGGACTGCTTATCGGAACCGGACAGATCTTCTTTTCGCTGTTCGGATTCCTCGCGCTCGTCGCGTGGGGATGGCGGGTTGGTCTGGTGAGCATTCGCGGGCCACAGACTCTCGCATTCGGGCTCGTCGTCGTCTGGTTTCTCTTCAGCGCGGTCGCCGCAGCCGAATCTCCCGATCGCGGTGTCGAGATGAGCCCGGCATCACTTGCGATGGTTCTTGTCACGAATTCGATCTTCCTGTTCGGACCTTCGACGAGATTCTCGAACGAGGCGGTCCTTCCCGTCTTCCTGTTCTATGTTCGCCTGTGTGCCGTTCTGGCAATCGTCCAGATTGCTCTTCAATTCGGCGGAATACGCCTCTTCTCGTTCAAGGATGCAATCCCGTCGCTCGATCCGGTCCTCGTCGAGTCGGCCTACAACCAAAATGCGGTGGAATTTTATGGGTCTTTGAATCGGCGCGCGAACGGGTTTTTCCCGATGGAGCCGGGAGCGCTGTCTCAGTTGCTCGCTATAGGTGTGGTCGTCGATGTGTTCATTTTGCGGCGACTTGCCTATCTTCCGTTGTACGCCATCTCATACGTGCTCACTCGGTCGGGATCGGGCCTCCTGGTACTCGTCGTGTCCCTCGGTGCCTATCCCCTGATTGCTCCGCTCAAATCACTGCGGGTTATCGCCATCGGGGCGGCCGTTGCCGTGCTCATCGGCACAACGTATCTCGTTGCACCGGAACCTTTCGATCCGATCGTCAGCAGGCTTAATGAATTCAGTTCAACCAAGTCGAGCGGCTATGCCCGCTACGTCGCGCAACTACAGACCTGGGACTATCTCTTTCAGACCGACAGAGTGCTTATCGGCTCCGGGCCCGGCGGGTTGGAACGCTCGCCCGCCTACTTTGGCGGCAGCGGAAATCCCGTTCTCAAGCTCGTCGCGGATTACGGAATTATCGGGCTACTGATTTTCCTGTTCTATCTCGTCCTCTCGATATTCAGGAAAGACAACTCGATGCTCGCATTGACAATGCTGGCCTGCTATCAGCTCGGCGGCGGCAACCTCGCGATGGCTCCATTCCTGATCATGATGGCAATGCTGTGCGTATGGTCGCAGCCGCCAGGCGGCGCCGGCCTGAGGTCGATCCGTCCCAAAGCTGCGTCTGACCGAAGTGTCCCAGCCCTGCCCTGATCATCGAATGATCCGGAGTCGGCCGAGCAACGCGCGCAACCATTTCGGCCGCTGGGCGGGCACGTAGCGCAAACTCACCAGGGCACGACGGAAGTACTGCGGACTGATCAGGATGCAGAAGATCCAAGCCAGCAGCGATAGGCGCTGCGATCTTGAGAAACCTTGCGGCGACGCAGCCGCTCCAAGCGCATCGACAGCGATGCTCAATGAACTATCCGCCGCGATTGGATGAAGGTCCGGCCGCAGCTTGTACGACGCTATCCGCAAACAAAGAAATATCAAATTGCTCTTGAGCGCATCGGGCGCAACCGGCAGCTTCTCCGTGCGCGCGATCTCGGAAAAGAACTTGTACCGCCTCCGCGTGAGGTCGATCTCTCTCGCAAAGCGGGTATCGTCGAGTTGAAGGAAAGCCCCGTGATTGAGGCCGTGCACGCGATAGTCCGCCAACGGTTTGGTGATCGTCACGATCTCGCCACACGCAGGAGCGGCCGCCAAAAGATAACTGTCCGGAGCTCGATCAATGAAGTCGGACTCAAAGCCGAAGACACGCTCGACAAACCATTTCGGGTAGGCATTTCCTGACCCGGGCGGCGTCGGATAAGCGCCGGTTGTTGCCATCCATTTGCGGACGTCCTCCGAGGACGGACAGGAGAAGTACTGCGGCAGGACATTTCCGGTCGGCTTCCCCTCGGCATCGATCACGCGCATCTGAAACTGATATTTGCTCGCGGCTTTGGACCAGACGGATACGATCTCCGTCATCACATCAGGATGCAGGGCATCGTCCGAGTCGAGAAATATGATGATATCGCCGGACGACCTGCGAAAGCCGTTCACACAGGACATCATCTGCCCGGCGTTCGCCTGGCTGATGATTGTGACTTCGTCTGCAAACTCGTTGATGACGTCGAGTGAATGGTCCGTCGACCCGTCATCGACGACGATCACTTCGATGTTTGGCCATCGTATGTCCAGCGCGCTGCGGATCGTGGATCCCACGTAAGCTGCGTAATTGTGGTTCGGAATGATGACCGAGAGGCGCGGCAGGGTCGCCAGTTCGACTTCCGGCAACTCAGCATGTCCTGGTATCTTCTTCAACATTCGCCGCTCAGAATACTCGCGTTGTAAGTACGTCGCATGACCGCCGACAGAACATCACCGTCGACGGACGTCAGACACCCAATCCAGGAAGGTGCAGCCTCTAGCACGTGTTTTCAAGCGCAAGGAAGAGGCACGATTGCTCCTGCAATCCGGGAACCATTTTGCCTGTCATTCTGTTGCCGCAACTGCAAATCTATCCTGCCGCCGACAATCGCGGCTTCTTTCGGGAAGCTGGTCCCAACTCATGGATGTGCAGAGCAGTGAAGATACATGATAACCGATCTAGGCGCTCAGACGGTTATGCGGCGATATGTGTAGCTATCGCTTCATCGCTTCTCGCAACGATGGCAAATGCTCAAATTTCCGGCTTCGGTCGCACATCTCCTCCGATGTATGGCGGCTCCGGCATTTCCACTCGGCCTTCGAGTTCGATTCGACCTATGGAAGGTACTTTCGCTCCAAATCACACGACAGCGGACGGAAAGCTTTGCATATCGGTCAATCCGTTGACGCACCCCCAAGCCAACAATCCCAAGATCATCGAGCAGATCGTGCTGGTTCAAAACATTTGCGGTCAGTCGATCAGGGTTCGGGTTTGCTACGCGGGAAGTTCCGACTGCATTGTCGTTCCGCTCGAAGGCTACCAGAAACTGCAGAGACTATTGGGGATTGCGGCCGGATCGACGAACTTTCAATTTGAGTATCGCGAGCTCTATTGAGTCGTCGATTCAGACATAACCCCTGGTTGCACGCCCAAGAAATGTGCGCCTCGCCGCTTGAACCAACGCCACCGCATTCGGGATCGCCAAATGGAACTGAAGTTTCCGCGTTCACACGCGCTGCCTGTAACGATCTTGTTATCGCCGCATCAAAAGCGCACGACTAACCAATTGCTGCCCCGATTTGCTCGCTTCATTGATATCCAGCAGCGAAAGCGCTCGCGGTCGCGAGCGGGCGTGCTGCGTGTCAAGCGATCCTGGACTGTGCAGGCACAACTCTTGCAACGGCGGTCGTGCAGTTTTCCGATGCGCGCGCTCCATCCTCAGCAAGCCTTGAACCGAAGTTCGTCGCAGTTGATTCAGCACATTCACTCACGTTGACCTCGCGCACATGTCCCATCCCACCCAGGCTATTGTATTTGGAGGCGCAGGCTTCATCGGTACACATCTGATGACGCGAATGCTCGCTTCCGGCCGCTACGACCGAATCGTCTCAGTGGATATCGCGAAGCCCAGGGCGCACGTCGAAGGCGTCGAATATGTCCATCATGATGTCCGTGAGCCAATCGAACCGAAACTCGGTGGCGGGGTGCCTGCCGATATCTTCAACCTCGCCGCGATCCATGTCACCCCGGGTCATCCGGACGGCGACTATTATTATACAAACGTGCTGGGTGCGGTGCACGTCTGCCGATTTGCGAGAGACACTGGCAGTCGGAATGTCATCTTTACCAGCTCGATATCGGTCTACGGTCCGGCGGAAACCCCACTTACCGAAGATGCGACGCCAGTCCCCGTCAGTGCTTATGGGCGTTCCAAACTCTCGGCCGAAGCAATCCATCGCCTATGGCAGTCGGAGGACCCGGACAGGCGGCTGACCATCGTGCGCCCCGCAGTTATCTATGGGCGCTACGAGCGAGGCAATTTCACGCGATTGTCGAGGCTTCTCGAAAGGCGGGCCTTCATCTATCCCGGCCGAACCGACACCATCAAGTCGTGCGGCTACGTGAAGGACCTGGTCTCGTCGATGCTCTTCATGGCGTCTCGCAACGACAGTTTGTCGATCTACAATTTCTGCTATGAGCACCGTTACACCATCAGCGAGATTTGCTCCGCCTTCTCCGAAGCTGCCGAATACCCAAAGCCGACGATAACGATTCCGGTATGGCTCATGAATCTCGCCGTGCTTCCATTCGAGATGCTGCAAGCTGTCGGCATCAAGACCGGCATCAATCGTGACCGGATCAAGAAGTTGTGGTTTTCTACGAACGTTCTGCCGAAGCACCTGATCGCAAGCGGGTTCAAATTCGACTACGATCTGGCAAGCTCGCTTGTGGATTGGAATCGGGAATCCTCCATCAAAGATTTTGATTGAGGTCTCGTTGGATTGATGGTGGAACTTCAAAGCCGACCCTCGCCACCATAGGGGACGAAACCAGACTGGTTCGCATTCCGGCGCCTCATTCGGTCGTAACCCTGAGACCGGATTTGCCTTGCCTGCTGCAGCTGCTGGATCCCCATCCTTGTCCGTCACACTCAGGCCGATATTGCATCGCAGAATTCGTGGCCGGTCGGGCGCTGTTCCACCGGGTCGGCACGCGGGATTCGGGCAACCTGCCCAATTCATGGGCGAACAATGATCTTCTCAGGCGGCGTAAATTGCCTCGATCTTGAAAGTCGCTTTTTGGCGGAGTTGACGGAGATGGCATTATGACGATTTTGCGGCGAGCGGCACCGACAATGGCCCGGCAGCGTTGCCGACACTTCTCTGACCAACAACGTGCCGAACTATCCGGCTAGGTGTTCTCGCCGAGGCCTCGATGCCATTGCTCAACTCTCGAGCGCCGCGATCTCGATCACCCGGCGTGTCGAATTCTACCAACGTGCAACTTCTACGTGGTACTTTGCAATTCACGAATTCAGCGCGGCGGCAAGGCCAGCCTGATGCCGCATTCACAGAGATTTAGGTAGGCGGGCCGGATGCTTCAAAAGATCACATCTCGCGAGATTGAAACCACCGCGCCGGAGGCTCCATCGCTGGAGCAGACCATCTCCTCTGCGCTTGCGCTGGTGAGCCGCCAGTATCCAGTAATGATTTTCACGCTGCTCCTGTGCATCTGCCTTGCCGGCTTTTACGTGTTCACGGCACCGAAGCGATATACCGGAACGGCCATCCTGATGATCGACAGCCGCAAGATGCAGGGCCTGCAGACGCAAGCGCCCGCGAGCGGCGCAGACAACCCGATCGACTCGGCGATGGTCGACAGTCAGGTCGAACTTCTCAAGTCCGAAGCGATCGCCTCCAAAGTCATCAAGGACCTGAAACTTGCGGAGTCGGCAGACTTCATGAGCGACGGTGGCGGATTGCTCAGCAGCATCAGTAACGCGATTACCAGAATATTCGCCGAGTCGACCCCGCCCACGGAAGAGCAAATACTGCGCGCAGCACTCGCTCGCTTTGCGAGCGGCCTCAGCATCAAGCGCGTCGGCGTGAGCTATGTTATCGAGATCTCCTTTCAGGCATTATCGCAGGACCTGGCAGCGCGGATCGCCAACGCGGTCGCCGAAGGCTATATCGTGGACTCGTTGGAATCGAAATATCAGGCCTCGAGACGGGCGGCGGTCTGGCTGCAGGACCGATTGAAGGAATTGCGGTCGCAGGCGTCTTCCGCCGAACGCACCGTTGCGGATTTCAAGGCCAAGAACAACATCGTCGACGCCGGCGGGCGACTGCTCACCGAGCAGCAACTCGCTGAAATCAATACTTCGTTGACGACTGCGCGTAGCCAACGTGCGGAGGCACAAGCTAAGCTCGAACGCATCACCGCGATATTGAATGCGGACAGCGAAGATTCCAAGGTCATTCTGAATGAACTGGCAACTGTGAGCGAGACGATGGCCAACCCGGTCATCACCAAGTTGCGCCAGACCTATCTCGAGTACGCGGCCAAGCAGGCCGATTGGTCGAACCGGTATGGATCGACACATCTGGCGGTTGTCAATTTACGCAACCAGATGCGAGAAATTCGACGCTCGATCATTGACGAACTGCGACGCACGGCCGAGGTCTACAAGAGTGACCTTGAAATTGCTAAGGCGCGCGAGGAGTCCAGCCAGAAGAGCTTGAACGATACGATCGCGGTCTCGAATAATACCAGCCAGGCCCAGATCGTCCTGAGAGATCTGGAAAGCAACGCTCAGAGCGCTCGCGCATTGTCGGACAACTTTCTGCAACTGTACATGGTCTCGGTTCAGCAGCAATCGTTTCCCGTTACTGAAGCGAGGGTGATCAGTCAGGCCGCGTCGACTCTTCCCAACAAGACGTCGCCAAGAACGACACTCATTCTGCTTGCGGCGATCGTGGGTGGGTCGATTCTCGCGGCTCTCGTCGCAATTCTACTTGATTTGATGGATCGCGTCTTCCGCACCGTTTCGCAGGTCGAGCAGTTCGTGGATACCCGCTGTCTCGCTTCGATTCCGGTCATCGAGCAGGGTGCCGTCAAAGCGATTTCCGCTGAATCCGGCAAGGCCGCCTGGAGATTCGGTAAACGAGACAAGCCCAAACCGCAGCAGGCACCGCCGAGATACGGAGCATCTGGCACGACGTTGCCACTACATGGGTCCGCGCCCGGGTTCAGCCACCAGCAGTCGCATCGCGACCGTCTGCTTTCAACCAAGGAGAGCGTCGGGCGGCACGTGATCAATGCCCCATTTTCACGCTTCGCAGAGGGATTTCGGTCAATCAAGCTAGCCAGCGATTTTGCAAATTTCGGTGCAGGGTCCAACAAGGTCCTGGGGATTACCTCCGCACTTCCGAACGAGGGAAAGTCAACCGTCAGCGAAGCGCTGGCGCAGACCCTGGCGCAAAGCGGGTGCCGTACGCTGCTGATCGATGGCGACATCCGCAACCCAAGCCTCACCGCAAGGCTTACACCGGCTGCTCAGGATGGCTTGATCCATGTCGTCATCGGCCAAGCCGACTGGAGGAACGTGGTCTGGATAGACCCGCAGACGAATCTACATTTTCTTCCTTGTGCCATCACATCCCGCTTCTCGAATTCGAGCGACGTTCTGGCCTCGCAACAGATGGAAGACCTGTTCCAGCAACTACGGCAGCACTTTGATCGCATCGTTCTCGATCTTAGCCCGCTGGCGCCGGTCGTCGACGTTCGGGCGACCAGGGGGTTGGCCGATTCCTATATCCTTGTCATCGAATGGGCGAAGTCGAAAATCGACATCGTCGAGCGCGTGCTAGACGAAACGCCGGTTGTGCGCGAGCGGATGCTCGGTGCGGTTCTTAACAAGGTGAACGTGTCGGTGATGAGCCGCTACGATACGTACGGCGCAGCCTACTATCGCAATCGATACTACAAGAGGTATGGTTACGTCGATTGACGTCAGATGCTTGATCCGGACCAGTGGGCAGCGCTTGCCCAATTTTTGACAGGGCCCTTGGATACAACATGAATGATTTGGCGCTAGCGCATGTCAGGTCGGCGCTTCTCATGGCGCTCACAGTTCTGCTCGGTACCGGCCTGTTGATGACGACGACTCCCGGTCGAGCCGAGCCGGTGCGTCCGGGCATTCTGAACTGCGGTTCTGGCATCAGCCCCGAGCAGCGTCGACGTTGCGACGAAGAGGCATTCAAGCAGATCGAGTCCGGCAGCCAATCGACACAGCTTGAGGGCGGATGGCGCCTAGTGAAGAGCAAGAATCCAGACGGCGGCGACGATGCCATTTCAGTGATGCATGTCGTCGATAGTGCCAAGTCGGATACACGCCTTGCTGGTCTGAGCCTGCAATGCGGGAAGGGCGGCATCGAAATTGTACTCATTGTACTCGAGCCACTGTCCCGCTCGGCGCGACCGAACGTAGCTCTCATGGCAGGAGAGAAGCGCGCAGAGTTCCAGGCATCCGTAATCCAGGGCGGCGTGGCGCTCCTACTACCCGCCGACGCCTCGAAGCTTGCTGCCAGCGACTGGCAAACCGCAAACGAGCTTGCGGTCGAAATCGGGACTACACCGAGCGCGATCCGCGGCGCGGTGCCGATGGCTGGACTGGCGACGGCTCTCCGTTACTTGTCGCAGTACTGCTATGCTCGATAGTTTAGCTGGTCACGGAAACTGTCATGCCGGGCGAATCCCGTAAATCGACTGCATGTGACGAGTTGACAGGCCGCGTTGTGATGATGCGTCATAGTGGCAACTATCCGGCCATCCATCACCGAGACGACGGTGGCGTCGCGTGCTCGGCTATGCGACGCGTATCAATGTCTCACTCGCGCAATGCTGCGCTCCATTCCCGCTTCCACGTCTCACGGTTCTCCGATTGCTTATCGCTTCCTGGCTTTTGATCACATTGCTGGCCGCGACTCCGATCTTGGCCATCACAAGTGGCTCCTTCGCACAGCATGTGATTTCACTTGCTACTGCCTTGATGATGGCAATGGCAACAAGAGGTCCGGAGGCGCAAATCGCGTCTGCGGCGCAGTTGCTGAAGCAGTTTCTCATTATATTCTTGCTTCCGGTCGTCTGGATGACGTTGCAAATCTTTCCGATGTCTTCGCTTGCGAACCCGATCTGGTCGGCGACTTCGATCGCATTGAATCAGCCATCGCTGCAGGGCAGCATTAGCGTTGATACGGGCGCAACGCTGCAAAGCCTGTTCCTCTATCTGGTCAATGTGTCGCTGCTGGTGTCGACCGTCATCATCACACGGGATCGCCGTATGGCCGAAACGATCCTGTTCGTATTGAGCGCAGTGACGAGCCTCATGTCAGTCGAGTTCCTACTCGGCCGGCTCGATTTATTCGCCGGAATCATTCCCCAGTCCGGCGCAGCCAAGGATCTGTTTCCGGCAGCTGCGGCTCTTGCGATATTGACAAATGGCGCGCTGGTCGCTCGGGCACTCGAACGCCACCTGCACCAGCAGAACATCCACAATCTGGCCTCGCCCCAACTGTGGGTCGGCGTTTTCTGCGGCCTGTTAGGAATTACCGTAGCCTCCGCCGCACTTGCGGCCCTCGAACGACACACATTGGTGGCGGTTACTGGCTGCGGATTGATGGTCCTCGTGTTCATAGCCGCTGTCCGGCGCTTGGGATTTCGCTTTTGGCCCTCGGCTCTGTTGTTCTTGGTCCTTGCAGCGATCGCCAGTGCGATGGTTGTGCCGCACTCACTATCCGGAGGCTTGGGTCTCGTTGGATTCGTCAGCCTCCCCCCGGAAGCAGTTGCGCCGGCAAGGCACCTGCTCTCTGATGCACCGACGTGGGGGAATGGTCTCGGAACCTTTAGGTTGACTTCGAGAGCCTATCAGGAGTTCGGAGCTGCGCTGGCAGACCCTCCCTCTACCGCAGTCTTGATGGCTGTCGAGGCGGGAAGATTGCCGAGCGCCCTCCTGGCAGCGTTCGCCGCCCAGTTCTTCCTCGTTAGCTTTCGCGGCGCCGTCCGGCGAGGACGTGATTCCTTTTTCGCGGCCACCGCGGCCGCCGGCGTCGTCGTTGTACTCTGCGAGAGCTTTCTTGACTCAAGCCTCTCAAACCCCACGATTCAAGCGATTGTGGCGATAATGGTTGGAGTTGGACTTGCACAATCAGTGGGACGGACCAGTGGCGCCAACCACTCGGCGGCATCCGCGCACCGTAATACTAGCTTTATATTGAACTAATGCATCGACAATGAGTTCATCGGGCTCCTTTCGCATTCTTTTGATGGCCTTGGCCGTGACGGTCGGATGCTATACCATTGCGTCGGCCGTGACAGCGCTAGGGCGGACAACATTTCCCGCAGATGCGGCCGAGATTGGGGCGCGGTGGACTGGAGATGCGACCTCAGTGTTGGGAACGCGCTCGCCGTTTGTATCGGAGCTGGAGAGCAATCATTCCTTGATCGGCGCGCTGCAGAAAATTGAGTCCGGTCAGCTAGGGCCCACGATCCTACGATCAATAGCGCATACCGACGCTCTCAGCCGGGTCCGGCGGACGCTGTCGACTTCTCCTTACAATCCCGAACTATGGATGGCGCTGGCGCTGCTTCAGGTCCAGCGCGACCCGCACGATCCGGTCGTGGTCGAGGCCCTGAAGATGGCATATTTCGTCGCACCAAACGACGCGCGATTGATGCCGGTGCGGATCGACATGGTGGCCCACTTCGACCCACTCGCCCTTCCCGATGTCAAGGACCTCGTACGCAATGACATTCGGCTCATCCTGATACGCCGATCTGGGTCGAGATCGGCACTCGTGTCCGCTTATCGGAGGGCATCAAAACTGGGCAAAGCTTTCCTGGAGGATGCCGTTGAATCGATCGACCCGTCCTTCCTGGCGACACTGCGCGGTTGAATTCGGACAGGACACTCCTGATGAAGTGCGGGGAGCGGCACCGGGTGATGCCGGAGTTGACCGCTTCGTTCATAGGTTACAGATCTTCGATCGTTCAGGAAAAGCGCGCGCTGCCGCGCGTTTTTCTTTTCACGATCAATTCTCTTGCGCTATACGGGCCGGTTCCCACCGCCGGCGAACTCACCTAGCGCTCGCGCGATCCATAAGTCCAGCGCCAACCGTAGTGGTGCGGAGTCCACAAACGACGGTCATTGTCGTAGCCGATGTTTGCGGGGATTGACGAGGCGGTCGTGGGGTGATCGAGACAATCTCGGGAACTCGTCGGCTGGAAGGAGCCAGCTGACGCTGCAACAGCGCTGCGCACCCTTTCCTTCCGCGGTTCCGACGGTTAACTTGATCCCATACTGCTGCATTTCGGTGGACTGGATGACGATACTTGCCATATTAAGCATCTGGCTGCTGCTCAACGTTTTATTCGTGCTCATCGTGGTTCCTCCCCGCGGGTCGCGATCGCGGCTCAACAGGTCGGGAACAATCCTTGCGCCGGTCCCGATCGAAAAGAATCAAGACCAGCTAGGTAGCAACGAAACGTTCTCCCTTCGCCATGCTCTCGGATCACTCGCGACCGGAGTCTTTTTCGTCCTGATGCCCCGGCTGATCGCAATTCGGGAGGTCATCGTGCGGCTATGGAACAGGACCCGTAGGTATAAAGCCTAAAACTTGGAGCCTTTGAAGTAGGTCGTCGCGTTCGTCACTCCAAAAGGAGCTCTCGCCTCAATCCGCATCTAGCTCAGCGCATATGAATGAGTCCGCGCCGCGCCCCGCCAAGGCCGCCCGCGCTGACCTAGTACGCCTCCTGGGAAATGACGGTAGCCGCCGTGCGCGCCATGATTTTCAGATCGAGCCAAATGCTCCAATTCCTTACATACCAAACGTCATATTCTACCCGCTTTTCCATCAGATCGATGGTCGGCGTTTCGCCCCGGAAGCCGTTAACCTGAGCCCAGCCCGTGAGGCCCGGCTTCATGTGGTGGCGGTATACGTAGTTGCTGATGAGCTCGTCATAATAATTGTCGTGGGCAAGCGCATGTGGGCGTGGTCCGACCAACGACATGTCGCCGCGCAGCACGTTCCAGAGCTGGGGCAACTCGTCAATGCTGGTCATGCGCAGGAAGCGCCCAATCCTCGTGACGCGCGCGTCCCTCTTGGTTGCCTGAGTAATCGAGTTACCATTCTCGCACACGTACATGCTGCGAAATTTCCAGATGTCAAACGGCTTGCCGTTGAAGCCGCGGCGCGACTGTCGAAAGATCACGCTCCCAGGCGAATCCAGCTTGATCAGAATGGAGACGGTGATCAGCACCGGCGCCAGGGCCACTAGCGAAAACAACGCCAGACCGATGTCGAGGCAGCGCTTTTGGAGACGTTCAAACACGCTGAGCGGTGGTCGCTGAATCTCGATTGCCACCGTGCCGCTGACCGGCAAAAACGGGCGCGATACCAGATCAGCGATCGAATTATCCGGCAAGAGACGGATCGGCTGTGGTACAGCGCGCAAGTGCAGTTCGAGTTGCTGCAACAACGGCAGCTCATTCCAATCAACCGCCAACAGGTACTCCTCGACATCCGCTGCACGGGATTGGAGAATGACATCGCGAATTTGCCTCTCCCAGCTGCCGCCATGGTTGTTAGCGGGAAGCACGAAATGGCGAACCACGTCGAATCCGTTCTTGCGCAGGTCCTTGAAACGGCTCGAGGTGAAATCAAGCGGCTTCAGGCTGAGCAAGGCGACCTTGCGATCGACCAATCGGCCCTTGGCAAAGTTCGTGCCGAGCACCCACTGCCACGCAAAGCGCAGGCTGAGCAACCCAAGGCCGCCAATTCCGGTGAAGACGAGGAACGTGCCGCGGGAGAGATTGTCCGACGATTTCAATAGAAACGCCGCGACCGCAAGGATCGTCAGTGACACCAGCCAGATGATCACCGCTTTGCGCAATTGCCAGACCAGACTAAGCAAACGGTGCGTTGCATACACACCCTGAAAATAGGCGATTGCAACGAAAACTGCGCTGACGATCAGTCCGGCGCCGATGGGCGCTCCGTCTCCAGATGTGGGCGTGGCGACGCTATAAAGTTCCGACGCCAGCGCGTAGCAGAGCAAGATCAGCAAAAGGTCGGCCGCGATGACGAGGAGCTGAAAAGGCTTCTGAAGAGCCGTGCCCCGTGCGGAGGACGTGGCATAGGTGCTGTCAGAACCATAAGTGGCAACAACCATTCGATCCTCTACGTGTGGAGAGTGCCTGGCGGTCATTGTGATGCTGAAGATTTACCGCTTCCAAACGAAGGGTGTTAAGTGATCGCAGCGACATTGTGGCGCTGCATGCAAAACTTTTGCGATGCACGAATGATGTGTCGCGTCGAAATGCGCATCGACAATTCGACGCGCACTGAAGATCTCGTCACGGTGCTGACATATCGGCGACGCGCTGCCGCATTTTGAATCAAGTTCCATATCCTCCGCGTGCTTTAACGGTCACGCGAGCGCGTCTTCGCTCATCTTTGAGGCGCTCATCTGTCGCGAGACCGCGAGGAGTCACTTGCGGGAATACAGATGAATTTCAATCTGCGGATGCATCACGAAATTTGGAATGAGGCATGCATCTTTGCCGCGCTATGGAACCCGTCGCAAGGAGCAAGAAGTTCCGCCCTTCTTTTGGCGTGATCAAGCCGGAGAACGAGGACCTACTCCATCCACCGCACATTGTTCGTATCAGATGGGGAGTTCTCAGGTGCCGGCGACTTGGGGAAATTTCTCGACCACCTGATCGATTTTGCTCCATGATATCTTTCGCCCGACCACGTCGGCCAATCCACAAGCCGCACTTGCCCGACGGGATTCGCATCTATGCGATCTCGGATATTCACGGCTGTGCGCATCTGCTGCAGCCGATGTTGCGGGTGATCGACGCCGACGTGGCTCGCAGCCGCCCGCACTATGCGATCGAGGTTTTCATGGGCGATTACATCGATCGCGGCCCGGACACGCGCGCCACCCTCGACATCCTGGTCGAGCGTAGTCGCCGGGGCAATGCGGTCTTCCTCAAGGGTAATCACGAGGCATTTCTGGTGAGCGTGTTCGAAGACCCTTCACTGTTCGCGGACTGGATTGCGGTCGGGGGGGCCCAGACATTGATGTCTTACGGGCTCGCCCCGCCGGATTTGAAGCGCGAGGAGCCGACGTCGATCCTGCGCGATTTGATTCGCGCAATGCCGACTGAGCATCTGGAATTCCTCGACAATCTGCGGCTTAGCTTTACGTGCGGGGATTTCTTCTTTGTGCATGCGGGCGTTCGACCCGGCGTGGCGCTATCCGAACAGCAAGAGAACGATCTTTTGTGGATTCGTAAGGAGTTCTTGGAGAGCAAAAAGCATTTTGGAAAATATGTCGTGCACGGTCACACGCCGGTGCGCAGCGCCGACGTACGATATAACCGCGCCAACATCGACACCGGCGCCTATGCTACCGGCAATCTCACTCTGATGAGTATCCAGGGAAGCAGGATGCTCGCGGTGTGAGATCGAATGCGAACGAGTCGATGGACTAGTTGAGCAAGTGAGGCGTCAGCCGAGTGCGGGTCTCGGCCATCCAATTGCTCCAGGCCTGCTCGTGTTTGACGTAGAGTTCGAGCCAACGCTCGTTATGCTTGTGCTGACGGATCCCAGGCTCACCGGCGAGCAAGTCAGCGCCCGGGCGGGCTTGCCCACTCTCGAGAGTCTCGAATTCGATTGTCTCGGAAATCGTCAGGCCGACCAGAACACGTTGGCCGGCACCGTCCTTGATGTAGCGCCGCGGAGCATCCTTCTTTGGCTCGCTCATGTCGTCGTCCCCTCTAAAGTGATACGATGCCCATCTACAGCATGACCGGACGAAGGCTAGAAAGCCCGTCGCGTATGTCCGAAAGTCGATGTCCGGGCAGGTCTTGCTGAAGGACGCGAGGCGGAGAGGAACAAGTTTGCCACCTTCCGTCGGACACGCCAGGCGCGCAATGCGTATCCCAAGGCGAGCCCGGAGCAGAAGAACGATGCGGAGACAGAGGCAGAAACCATTGAACGCGTCCTGAGGAATCTGACACTCATCAAGAGTGAGTAGTGTGTCGACATCATGATTCCTGGCGCCGAAAGATTGATCACGTGAGATCTTTGGTGTGCAGCGTCGGACTCGATCTTCACCGCACACCTGTCCGGCCGATCACGACTGCGCACGGACTCCATGCTCCGAAGACGATTGTCCGCGGCATTTGGTGCGACCGGACGCCCTTGCAACCTTTCGGAACCCGTAGCATTATTGCCCGTCTCATTTTAATAGGGATTCCATGCAATGAGCCTCCGTGCCCTTGGTCCATCTGTTGCCCTTTCCGTACTCGGCATCGCCATGACAACAACCATGGCTCCGGCCGCCGAACTGGCGCTTGCCCCATCGCACCATCGCGCGGCCTACGTCCAGACCGGCTATGTGTTTTGGGACGACGTCTATCCCCCCGCGGTCTATGGCCCGCAGCTTCGTCCCGTCGAAGAGGTCCAGGCCATGAAGGCACAGGCCCAGCCGATTCCTCGGCGTGGTTGGTGGCCATTTTGGTTTCGGTAAGCACCGGAGTGATTAGCTAAGCCAAGTCACGCTCGAACAACGACCGCCGCTACATCGGGGCAACCGAGCAGCGGCGGTTTGCGTTGCAAGCTCGAGCTTTTTCGCTGATGGGACTGCCGCGGAGCGCTTTTCAACTGCGTAAGTTGGGCGATACGTACGCATCCGGGGAAGGCCCCGGCTAGACTAGACGCGCATCGCCGCGCGCCTCGGCTGGTAAAAATACGAAAACAACCGCATGCATAGTAGAGTAATTAATTAGCTCGACCCAAGCCACTTGGCTGTTGGCGAGCCCGGCTGTTGCCGATACCACTCAGCCCGCCCCGCCGCGCGGACAATCTGGAACCGATCATGCCGTTTGAAAGCTACAAGAACAGCCGCATCCTCGTAACCGGAGGCGCCGGCTTCATCGGATCGCACATCTGCGAGCGACTGCTCGATGCCGGCGCCGAGGTAGTGTCTGCGGACAATTATTTCACCGGCAGCCGGCGCAACATTGCTCATTTGATCGCAAATCCGCTATTCGAGGCGGTCAGGCACGACGTCACCTTCCCGCTCTACATCGAGGTCGACGCGATCTTCAACCTAGCCTGCCCGGCCTCGCCGATCCACTACCAGCGCGACCCCGTGCAGACTACCAAGACCTCGGTGCACGGCGCCATCAACATGCTCGGCCTCGCCAAGCGGCTGAAGGCGCGTATCTTCCAAGCCTCGACCAGCGAGGTCTACGGCGATCCGCTGATCCATCCCCAGGCGGAAGATTACTGGGGCAACGTCAATCCGATCGGCATCCGTTCCTGCTACGACGAGGGCAAGCGCTGTGCGGAGACGTTGTTCTTTGACTATTGGCGCCAGCACGGCCTGCAGATCAAGGTCGCGCGCATCTTCAACACCTATGGTCCGCGTATGCAGCCCAATGACGGTCGCGTGGTATCGTCCTTCATCGTTCAGGCGCTGAAGGGCGAGCCGATCAGCGTGTTCGGCGACGGCGGGCAGACCCGCTCGTTCTGCTATGTCGACGATCTCGTCGAGGCGATCATGCGGCTAATGGTGACGGGCGAAGACGTCACCGGCCCGATCAACCTCGGCAACAATTCCGAGTTCACCATCCGCGAACTCGCCGAGAAGGTCATCGAGCTCACGGGATCGCGCTCAAGGCTGGAGTTCAACCCATTGCCTGAGGACGATCCGCGCCAGCGCCAGCCCGACCTCACCAAGGCCAAGGTCGCCCTGAACTGGGAGCCGAAGGTGGCGCTCGAGGACGGCCTGAAGGAGACCATCGCCTATTTCAAGCACTCGCTCGAGATGGTCTGAGCCCGCTCGCGCCTTCCATCTTCTCGTCCGCTGCTGGCATGCCGGACGTGAGCGTGCAGTCGGGCCGCTGTCTACTAATCTGAAATGCCTCTGCAATCGAACCCACGGCGCGCAGTAACTCGAGCGAGATCCAAGCCACCACTAATCGACAATTTGACTCTCGCCGGCGCCGCGCTTCGAGTATCCGTTTGGCGTAGGCCGCACCGTCTTCTCCGACGCCATAGACCCAGATGACGCCATCCTCGATCTCCACCTCGTTGGCGATGTCCCACAGCCAATCTTCATCTTCGCCGAGGTCTTTGGCGACCTTGGCGAGGGTGGTGACGTGATGGACCTTGTTGATGTGCGTGGTCATGCTGCTTGAGCGGAGAATGTTGATGCCGGCGTTACTGTCCTAATGGACAGTGATGGGCGCACCATCGGCAGTAATGAGGGACTCCGTTGATAGTGCTGATACGCGAGCAAGCAGCCCCTCGTGGCCTCGCTTGACGCGAAGCGCGAGGATGACGAGCGAAGGCACGAGGCCTTATCCGCTCCTGCGTCGGCCTTCGCCTGGACGGTCGATCAGGAAGTCCTCCAGCCTATTTCCAGCCGTAAGCTGTGCTTTGAGCCACAGAGGTGTCTTGCCACGGCCTGACCAACTTTGCACCAGATTATCTGGATTGTGATACTTGGCGAAAACTGGCGGATATGAGCGGCGTTTTCGCACACCCCTCATCCTCTCGGCAGTGTCGAGTTCACAAAGGCGCAATTCTAATGCGGCTTTCTTGGTGACTATCTTTTCAGCCAGCACATCCGTGATTTCTTGATACAAAATCCACAGATCATCTGTGCACATGGATCTAAAGTCGTCACTTGTCATGACACCCCCAAAGCAAGTCACCGTGTTTGCGCCGCAAGCGGCAATCTAATCTACCGCGGGTGACCGGCAAGAGTTGGGCGATATAATCCACATTATTATCATTATCGGACCTGGTTTTTTTTGCCGCCGAATGCAGGCTGGTCCATCTGCCGCGTGGTTCAATCGTCAGCAATGGTCAGCCCGACCGTCCTTGAACAGATCATCGAGCAGCGCAATTCAAATGGATGCAGGTCTTCGTTTTAAATATGATCTTGCCAGCACTCTCGTTTTGAATACAACCACCATATTGCTGCGGAGCTTCTGCGATGCCACTGCATTTCCGTGGCTCTGTCACGCACATGGACATATGGAGTGCAACCACTCACGGCCTTTCTTTTGTAGTCAGCGTCGAGAGCATCGATGGTCCCAGTTTTTATGATCGCCCTGGCTATATGGCGCGTTGGAGGCCGCTTTACGAAAGCACCGGCGCCATCGAGCTCGATGCATCGCCATTCACGGCGTTTGCGGAGGCCGAGAAGGCCTTGGTCTGCTCAGAAGTATAGAACGAGATGAGCAGAACTCGATGGCAGCACCTATGATCTCCAACCTCTCAGGTTCGCGATAGCCGTCAAGCCTCGACTGGCCGGACTGCTTTGGCGGCGCTCACAACCGGACTTGAGCGGGACCTGGCACGGGCACCCGGCCAGTTTAGGGTCCCCCTCCCCCCGCCGGAGCATCTCCAGCGGAAATTCCCGGGCCTGCGCGGTTGATGCTGCTACTCCGCTTCTACGAAGCGGTGACAGATGCGGGCGAACTCCGGCAAGTTCGCACCGAAGGATTCTCGAGCCGGGGAGACCACACCAACTGATGATTGGCCCAAAGCCCTTCGCATCATTCTCCGGGCTGCGCCAACGTTGCACCGCGGGCGGGGCTACCGCCACATAGTGGGAGCGTCAC
Organism: Bradyrhizobium sp. CCBAU 45384; assembly: GCF_028128665.1. Taxonomy (NCBI): domain Bacteria; kingdom Pseudomonadati; phylum Pseudomonadota; class Alphaproteobacteria; order Hyphomicrobiales; family Nitrobacteraceae; genus Bradyrhizobium; species Bradyrhizobium sp. CCBAU 45384. The sequence goes on along the minus strand of NZ_LBIZ01000082.1, from coordinate 18,683 downwards.
TCAGCGCTTTCCGGCCGACCTGCATCAGGCCATCGGCCGACGTTTCGCCTTTCGTCGCGGCCTCAAGAATTTTGGATGCCACATGCGCACGGGCACCGGTTTCGTGAGGCGAAACGCCATCACAGATTTCGTTCAGAACTGCACGTAGCAGGGCCGTGGTAGCGGCATCAAACATTGTGCCCCCCGGAGAATGAAAGATACAAGGATCGGATCGAGAGACGTATTCAAAGAAATTATTCGTCAGTTTAGCAAAACAATCCAAGGGTTCAATCGGATATATTTCAAGCCAGGGAATTTTGTGTATTTTTTTAAAGTAGCTAGACTAGACTGCCCTTTTTCATCCTCGGGATTTTTAGGGAAAGCTTAAGTTCTCGCGCCTTCGAGATGACGGCAGCTGGACTGCGTTCAAGCCTCAACGCAAGTTCTCGGGTGGGCAATTCTCGCGCTAGCGTCCTCAATAAGGCCAGATCTTGATAGCTCCACGGTCTCACGACGTGTCGTCGCATCGCTGTCTCCAACTCGGTTAATAAAAAAATCTACTGGCAAAAATTCGTTCGAGTACCGGATACAATGAAAATAGCGCGGTTTAGGCGATGTCGAAACAGGCGAACCGCCCGGAGCTGACAGGCTTCTGGAATTATTACGAACTGAGCGCGTTCGGTTTTAATTAATAAACCTGGCCGCATGCCAACGGCAAGGCTCACGATCGGAGTTTGGCTCGCGGGGCTGCACGCTTTCTTTGGTCGTTCGTGGACAATTTGCGAGCCTGTATCGCGAGATTTTGGGCCACGAGCCAGGAGCCGCCTAGTGCAGACGACGCCAGCGACGCCGCTTGATAGCCTCCTCTCCGACCCGGACGGTGATTTTGTCCGATACGACCGGAGGATCGAATGGGTAGTGCTTGGCGTCGCCCAGAACGAGCTGGAGAGTGTGCCTTCCAGGCGGAAGTTCGAGATACGTTTCGGTCTGTCCGGCGCCGAAGTGCAAGTGAGATTTGTCTTGCGGGATTGGCTCCTTGGGATCGACCGGCTCGTCAACGTCCACCAAGAGATGGTGATGACCGCTGTTCGCGTAGTCGTCGCCCGCGTGCGTCACGCCCATGTTTCGCAGCCCGAACCGGGCCCAAAAGCCGCTTTTGATTTTCTGGCCATCCACGGGTGAGATAAAGTACAGCTTCGCGTCATTCGGAGGCGATTTACCTTGCCCATGCGCCATTTCTGTCAGCAAGAGGGGCGCTACAAGGACAACCATACCCACAATCCTCATCCGGTACCTCCTTGCCAGTTCTCAGGAACCTAGGGCCACGCGCAGGCCGTGCGTAGGATATCTGACACCAGCGTCATAGCTGTCTCGGTTCGAGGGACGCACGTGTCTGGCATCGTTTTTCCAAGAGCCGGACCGAATGACGCGCGAAGCGCAGTCCCCTGTAATCCAGGGTGAGCCATCTGTCGGCGCGCCCTGATGGTTTTTATGCCAGCAGTCATCGGTCCATTGATCGACCGTCCCTCCCGTATCGTACAGACCGAACCGATTTTGCGGATAGTTTCCCACCTTGACCGGAGCCGCGGACGAGGACGGTTCGCAGTCCTTGCATCCCGCCATCCCTGGCATCATCCGATCGCCCCACCAATACTTGGACTGAGTGCCTGCGCGCGCCGCATATTCCCACTCCGCTTCACTCGGCAGCCGATATGGCTTGCCGGTCACCTTAGCCAGCCACGTCACATATTGTCGTGCATCCGTCCAACTCAGGTCGCCCGCTGGCGCCTCGTCGTCTCCGGCTGCGGTAACGGTGCACCCCTTGGCGGCGGCGCATTCATTCCATTCTCGAACGGTCACCGGGTATTTGCCAATTGAGAAGGGTCGCACCGTCACCTGATGGATCGGCCGTTCCGTCGGATCATCATTGCTGCCCATTGCAAACGCTCCACCGGGAATCGGGACCATCTCGGGCTCGCGCGGAGTAGGCTCATGAGACGCCTGCGGAACGGGTGTGCTCGACTTCGCCACGATGGTTGGCGCGTTGACGCCTGACGATGCCGGCGCCTCAGGGCTCTGCTGAGACTGAGTCAGACTGGGAGTTGTCGGCGTGAGTGGAGCGACGGGGGTCGAAGACGGCACCGAAACTTGCCGCCCCGCTCCACCCTTCGGCTGCTGGACCAGGTACCACAGCACACTGCTCGCCAAGACCAGACTTGTGACGCCCAGCAGCAAGATCAGGATCGTCTCGCGACGATTCCGCCGACCTGCAACCGCCTGTGCAGCGGGGAGCACCCGATAGATCGTCACAGGATCGGTGATGTTCTTGACGCGCCGGTCTCCCAACGCTTCATAGCCGCAGACCAGCTTGTGTTTGATCTGCTCGTAGATTGCGCCGGAGATGAATACCTGCCCTGGTTCAGCAAGACCTTCGATGCGCGTGGCGATGTTGACGCCGTCGCCGTAAATGTCGTCCGGCTCGACGATGACGTCACCCAGGTTGACGCCAATCCGATACTCGATTCTTGAATGCTTCGGCAAAACGTTGCGGCCAAGCAGGTTCTGCTGAATCACGATTGCGCAACGCACCGCTTCAACCGGACTGTCAAAAATCGCGATAAAGCCGTCTCCGGTCGTCTTAACGAGCCTCCCCTCGTGTTCGCTTATGCTCGGCTCAACCAAATCGCGCTGAATGCGTTTGACACGCTTGTGGGTGCCCTCCTCGTCCAACTGCATGAGATGGCTATAGGAGGCGATATCACCGACGATGATCGCTGCGAGGCGGCGCGGCGCGCTACTGTCCCACCTCCCTCCCGCTCTCCCGACCTGAAATTGCGTATCTCGGCCATCATTAAGCTCCAGGGCTGCGGACAATTCTTGGGTGGCCATGCAGCTTTCGATTGGCGTGATCAAAATAATATTAAATAGACTGCATTTAAATGGGAGGTCAATGTCTATCATCGGACCCATTACCTGAATTCAATGTAGTGATCTCCTGGTGTATCCTCTGACCGTTGCAGGCTCTCGTGCTGCGAAAAGCGATCAATTGCTTAGATGGTTCCGCGGGGTCGAGCGGGCCTCTCGCCGATTGCCTCGTGCAACGAACTTTGGTCACCGGCCCTGCTCTTTTTCACGAACAGTAAGGACGATCGGTTGGCCTGCGGGAAAGCAGCCGCCGCTGTGAACGGCGTCACAACGGAATTGAAACGAGAGCGCTAAGGTGCGTCGTCGCACTTGCGCGAATATCCTGTAGGTGCGCGCTCCAACGATGGAGGCGATCATGCTCGTCGTATTCGACCTGCTCTATCGCGAATATTGGCGCGCGCGCCTTGCTGAAATGCAAAAACTGCTTTTGTTGGCCGGCGAAAGCGCCAAGCCTTCAAAAGAAGGTCATGGCGCGGCTGATCAGAGTCACGACGAGAAAGACTCCCTGCAACAACGCGGCTGGCACGCCGCCGATTGAGGCGGCCGACCGCGGCGCACCCCTGTTGCCGCAGCATACGTCGCCGACAACAAGATCCGCATTTTTTTCGGCCAATTCGCAGTCCAATCCTGACGAATTCCACCTTCCGGTTCGCACTGCGTGACTAAATTTGGTCAAATTGGCACTGGTCTTTATCTCCGGGGCAGGACCCATTAACCCCGGAGTCTTGCATGTTTAAGCAAATAGTTGTTGCGTCCCTGCTTGTTTCAATTGAGTCCATCTCCTCGCAAGCTCGCCCGTTCCGCACGAGCCGGCCGCCAGAATGTAATGTGACAATGCCGTGCGATTTCTCCTATTCACTGCCAGGTGCGGCGCGATTGTCTCGATCTTCCTATGGACTGCATGTTCTTGAGCGAAGGCCGTTTGCAAGATTGGCTATGTCTGCGGGCAGAGTAGACGTCCCAGTCGCTCGAATCGTTGGAGGTCGCCCTGCGGGCTGTCCTCAATCCTTCTGCGGCTGCGGTGCGGCTATGCGTGTCTTTGGCCGCATCGTGCCAGAACTGAATCTCGCAGCCAATTGGCTGCGCTTCCCACGGACGTCGCCAGCGCCCGGTATGGTGGCAGCGCGACACGGACACGTTTTCGTCTTGGAACAGCACATCGGTGGCGATATTTGGCTGGCGTATGATGCAAACTCGGGAGGCCACGCGACGAGGATTCACGCGCGTTCGCTGCGAGGCTACACAGTGGTCAATCCGCACGCAGCATGACGTACGCCGCTCCCGGATTTCGCCCGCCCTCACGCGCGACGAGCCTGCATGGCATTAACCGCCCGCAGAGCTTGAAGATGCGCGCGCGACTAAATCGGAGCGGCTGACAGCCATCGCGATCGGGATCCAAGGGGGGATCGCGTGACTACTGTCCGCGACCAGGTGTAGGCGCGCGAGACAAGGAGCACTGCCGAGCGCTGTTCGTTAGGCGGGTCGAACAAGTCATGCATCCAGCCTAAAATTCGACAATCCACTCGGTTTGAATATCGAATAGAGGGAGCTAACGAATCATTTCGTCAAAATCAGCAGATCAGACGAGCGCCGAAGCATGAAGCTGCCGCGGCGCTGCGTTCCGAATACTCAACCGATGGTGGCGCACGCCGTTTCGCATTGCCCTGATCGCGCAAGAAGTACACCATCGGCCAAATGCTCCCAATACTCGGCCTCAGCGAGCAGCTTCCAACTTCGATCGGGATGATGAGCCGCAGTTTGTCGGCACAACTGTGCCATCGCGCGCAAGCGGCGTACGGTGTCGATCCACTCCTCCCTTGGTATTATTTTCTCGAAGTCTAATTCCATTTTTACGTCCAAGCCATTATGATTACATTTAATAACTATTTTATATAGGCAAAGGGTACTTTATTCTGATTTTCAGCGAGCATAGCAGTCGGCTGGAGAACGGCGCTTTAAGGGTCGCCAACGCGACCGCTCGAAGCAAATCTTCCCTCGGGATGGTCCGCCCACCGGAGAGAGTGACCCGGCGGGCATTCAGGACCTGGCATATTTTGGCGTCTCGCTGGTTGGGTCTGATCGGGGCAGCGGGCCAACACCCTCGCTAGCTTTCCTGAGCAGAGATTGCGGGGTGGTTCGGCTCGGGGCGTAGAAGAAACTCTGCATTGACGCGACAGTCGGCCTTGCGGATCATCGATGCGGCGAGGCCGAGGCCTGCGATCAGTCGGTCCCGGGCCGCTGTTGGCGGCGGGCGACCTTCGGCGCAAGGAGGCGAGTTCGACTCGCATATGATGGCGCATCACCCCACACAGAGAGTGTTTACGAAAGCGATTCCGCCTCAATGTCTCGCCGCTCTCTCCAAGAATTCCAGCAGCGCCGGAGTCACTTCGTCGATCTCGACAAAGCGGCGACGCAGCTCATCTGCGATGTCCGTGGTGACATCACGGGACCATCCTTCCGCCGTGTTGAACGCCACGATGCGGCTGGGATGCTCGTACTGACCATCGATCAAACGCCGCACCAGTGTCGCGCGGGAGGTGTCCTCTTCGGCCGTCTCGCACCAAGCTCTCCCAAGTCGGCTCCCGAAATCCTCAAGCACAAGATAGACGTCCTGATCTGCCGCCACGAGAGGCACTATGGATGGGGAGCGGGTCATGCCAGAACCTCTAAAGGACTTCGATAACTGCATCATTTCGACTGTTGCGCTATTTACTCATGCGGTCGTTTTATAATCAAGTTTAAACCGGCATTAATTGTGGACATGATTTTAATTTGAGGTAGGATTGGTGGTCGCTGGCGCCGGATGGACGCGCCAAGGACCTGCGAGAAACGGCCCCGGCATCCTCCTGCCCCCCTGCTTACGCCCCCAAGGGTGCCGGGCCGTTTCCTTGCCGCCCGGTGCTTCGATGCGGGAGCGGCTAACGGCGCGATTGAGCGCGGCTGAGCACAATCGGTTCGGTGAGGATTATTTCTGGCGAGAAGGGCGATCTCGAGGTCCTTTGCGCCGACACAGTCGATCAGGACAGAGCTTGCGAAGGACTGCTTCGAACATCTGGAGTTCGAGGGCATCGGCGGATCTGGGATGGCTTTGTCGCAGCAACCGTTGGCTCAGCAGGCGCCGGTCTTGCCAACTGTCGGCTCTCGAGCGCTCTCGTTTCCCCCGTTGCCGCGTTGTGGCGTTTGCCGAGTGGATCAAGGCGCCGCTGCTTTTACGAGGATTTGCCAGGACCACCGGTCCGGCCAGCACTGTTTGTGATTTCAGAAGCATCTTGGGAGTCGCGCTATGCCCAGAACATTGGAAGCCCTGCTGTGGTGCTCAGCTCTCGCGACTTGGTTGATGCTTCTCTTCGTCGTCATGGAGAAGCGAATGAAATCGCTTACAAGGACCGTTAGTCGCATGGTCGCTGAAGTATTCAGGATCAAGACCAACTAGTTCGCCTTACGCTGGGCCCTTGCAGAAAAGACCAACAACGCTTCCATGCGCAACATCATCCGCTTGCTGGCGAGCGGACTGGTAACGCAGCTTCAAGGCACCCGCTCAGCACTGAGGATGGGAAGGGCTTGGAAAGGAAGCCGACGGCGCCTGTCGCAGCGCGCGTGGGAACAGCAGCGCTGCAAAAGCTTGAACCGCAGCTCTTTTCAGAACCAGAGCTACCAGTTTCGCTCGGAACCGCGGACGCGCCTGGTTCCGTCCGATCCGATTGTGCACGCCCCAGAACGCGACCCGCAAGAGGGGTTCACTCCAATTCACATCATCAATAGGATCGTATCCAGCATGACGCATCAAGCTCCGGCCGCGACGCATGGGACTCTTCGCAGGAGAGAACGCGGCCGGACAATAGCCATTCCGTAGGTTTAGTCCCGCAGCATTGCGTGTATTTGCGTGAAATGAGTGGACACCTGCATGGGGCCAAGAGAGGCGGGCCGTGTCATTCCAGCGGCTGCTCATACGATAGACGCGCCTCGCTACCACGGCGCATCGGTTCGCGGGATGCCCGACTCGAGCTTGCTTTTAATTAAATATTGCTTTAATTCTATATGGATATAATAATTAAATTTGGAATGGGTTTTTACGGCTGCAGGTTCGAAAGGCCTTGAACGCGCCAGCCGCGCCTCTTCTGGATCGGGCATTGTGGCCCAGCCCCATCCAGCCGGAGCCATTTTCACGGCTTGGATACGAGGCTGCACATTGGAGTGGAAAGCCATTGAACGACAGATCGATGAATTGTCCATACTGCACACACTTCCGATGGAGCTTCATTGGCATGAGGCGACCCATTTCACGGGCTTATCCCACGCAATCCAGGAACTGCCCTGCTGTCCCGATGGTCCTCAGATGTTTCGCTCAAGTCCTTTAGCAATAACGCTTCTGCTGCCAGCGCTGGTCGTCCCTGCTTCTTACGTGGTTGCCGACGACCAGCCAATTCCGCCGGCGGAGCCGAAATCACAACAAGAGTGCACCACCTATCAGCGGCAGCAGATCGACTACGCCCATGCAGCAGCGCAGAAGAGCCGGGAGTGCTCCGAAAAATATCGAACAGCTAAGAGCGACGACATCGTGCTTTACCAGTCCTCGTGCGGAGGCAACATATTGAGCGCCTTCAAATCTTGTAGGGCACTGTCCGATGAGGCTTGGTGTGCTCTTGCAGGCGTGAGCGACAAGGTAAGCGCATGTCTTGCAAAGGCCGGTGCGGCAGAACAGAAGCGCCTGACAGAGGTGCTCGCTCAGAGTGAGAAACAGAAAAAGGTTGAGACCGAAAAGGTCCCAAGAAGAAATGATGCGGCGCGAGACAGCGGCTCTGGCACCTCCGATTCCGCACCACAAGAACAGGAGCATGTCGGGACACTGGAACGGCATTTGACAACGGGCAGCGGCAACGCCGAGAGGCAGACGGCATCATCCGCAAAGGGGATAGACGACGCCAGCGGAGCCAAGCAGGTCATGGACGACACCACTGCGGAGCTTCGCAAAGTCGTGCAACACGAACAAGAGCGCGCAAGCCGCCTGGAGGCAGCCTTGGCAGCGGCCCGGCGTGAGGTGGAAGCTCAAACGGCACTGGCAACCAAAGCGATCGATGAAGCAAACCGGATGAAGCAGACAGCGGAGCAGAGCTCTGCGGAGCTCAAGCTGACGTTGGAGAAAGAGCACGAGCGGGCCGAGGCCTTCGTGAACGATCTGTCGATGGCGCACGCCACAATCTACGCGTATGAGGCTCAGGCCCGCAGGGCCGCTGATCGGGCGGCTGCCCCCCAGGAGGCGTCAGAGACCGGCGCCGCGGAGTTGCGGAGGTCCTTGCAACAAGAGCAAGAACGCGGAGAGCGGCTGGCGCATGATCTCGAGGCGGCCCGGCAGGAAATTGAGTTGCAGGCCGCCCAGGCGAGCGCCGAAGCTACTCGGCTGAAGCAGGTTGCCGCGGACACGTCGGCGGTCTCCTTGAGATTGCTTCAGCGGGAGCGCGAAAAGACCGCACAGCTGGAACGGGAGCTTGCATCGCAGCGGAATGCCGCGTCCGGGGATACGACGAAGCGTCGGGGCGTGCAGGACAAGCGGCCCGAGGCTGACGCGATCAGGCCTGTTGCGACGTCCCAGACAACCCTAGGCGCCACGCGAACGAACGCCCGGCCTGATTCGGGCAATGCTGCAGAGGTGGCAAGACTGGTAGCCCGGGCAAGTGTCTTGCTTGGTCAGGGTGATATCGCCTCGGCGCGCGCGGTGCTCGAGCGTGCCGCCGAGATCGGGGATGCGCGCGCAAGCTTCGCACTTGCGGAGACCTATGACCCGATCATCCTTCGCAAATGGGGCGCGTATGGGACGGTCGGCGATACGGCGAAAGCGCGCGATCTCTACGCAAGAGCACGGGCCGGCGGCATCAAGGAAGCAGAAGAGCGACTCGACTCATCGCGCCGCTGACCCGCGATTGAGGAGAGGCGGCGCAGACAGAAATTTGATCCATCGGAGGGCCTGGCAAATGAACTCTTCTTTCGGTCGATGGACGCTGTTTGCTTTCGCTGCCTCGATTTCGCTATTGCTGACCTTACGGCCGGCTTGGGTTGAGGCGCGTACCAAAACTTTCAAGGCTCAGGGCGTTAGCGTGCATCAAGCGCCTAAGCCGCAAGATACGATGAACGCCTGGACGATCGGTCTTGCTGGGGGCCTCATCGAAGGCGCCCCCATCCGACTCGCCGCCGAGATGGCCCGCGTCGTCGATGACGGAGACAATCTCCACGTCCTGCCGATCGTGACGCGGGGGCCGACCGAGAACGTCAATTCATTGCTCTACCTTCGCGGTGTTGACGCTGCGATCATCAATTCCGACGTACTCGAAGAGTACAGGAGCCAGGTGCCCGACATCCAGCGCAGGCTAGCCTACGTTCTCAACCTATTTCCATCCGAGCTACACATCTTCGTGCGACCGGAGGTTTCCAAGCTGAGCGATCTGGTCGGCAAGAAGGTGAATTTCAATACCCAGGGCACCGCCGCGGCCTATTCGGGACCGCTGATCTTCAGTCGTCTCGGCCTCGACGTTGAGCAGACATTCATTCCACATCAGGTTGCACTGGAGCAAATGCGCAAGGGCGATATCGCCGCAGTTGTATTCATCACATCGAAGCCGGTCGACGCGTTCGTGCGCGGTCACTGGGATCCAGGATTCAAGTTCCTTCCCGTCATCTATGATGGCAAGCTGGAGGATTATTATGTTCCTGCCTTTCTCGACGCGAGCGATTATCCCAGCCTGATCAAGCCAGGCGAGCGCGTGCCGACGATCGCAGTGCCGACGGCGCTGGTCGCCTTCAATTGGGCTCCGAAGTCGAACCGCTTCGGGCGCGTCGCGCGCTTTGTCGATCGACTGTTCTCGCGGATTGAGAGCTTGCAGGTGGCGGGTTTCGATCCGAAGTGGAAATCGATCAATCTTGCGGCGACGGTTCCTGGGCTTTCACGTTTCCCCGCCGCACAAGCATGGCTGGACGCCCATCCACCCGCGACACAGGCATCGCAATGAAACGGGCCGTCGCATTCGACTCAGCCGTTCTCGTGTTTGTGAGCGGCGTAGCCTTAGCGCAGGGGGAGGACCATCCGACAGCACAGCTTCGCGCCTGCTCCGGGATGGCAGGCGCGCAGCGGCTGAAATGCCTTGACGAACTCTCCCAGGCCATCACGTCTGCTATTCCTCTGGGGCGCAACGAGGATGGCTGGGTTGTCGGCCAAACGAGATCACCGGTCGATTTCTCACCGATCGCCACCGCGACGATATCATCGCGCCAAGATGTAGGCAGTGCGACGCGGCTCTCGATCCGATGCCGCGCTGGACGCACGGAACTCGTGGTCGCAGGATCTGATGTTTCGGGTCGCGGTGAGGACTACGCCATTTCCTATCGGGTTAATGGCGGCCAGGTCATACAGCTCCCTGCGGCTACTCCAGCATTTGGAGGCGGTGTCGCGTTCAAGACTGATGCAGCGGCCTTGATACAATCGCTTCCCAGCCAGGGTCAGCTTGACGTGCAACTTTCCCGGTCGACACAAGCATTTCTAGACGCCTCTTTCCTTTTGACCGGACTGGACAGGGTGCGCGCCAAGATCGCCGCTACATGCAAATGGCCGCAAGCGATCGCGAAGCCCAACAACTAGTGCGCGATAGAAGACTGTCTTTTCAGATAGGAGATTGGAACATGAGCAAGTTTCGATACATGCTAAGAATAGCCATCGTCTGCATCGCAGCACTCCTGCTTGGCGCGTCGTTCTCTGCAGGGCAAGAGTACGCCCGTCCGTGGCCGGCGCCAAAGCCGACAGTTGCGGAAGGGACGCGCACCACAAGCACGCGTGCGACGTCGCCCGCGAGGGCGCGGACGCGCCATCAGGCGGCGTCTCCCCGGACGGATCGCCACGCCATGGCGGATAGCAAGCAGCACCATCTGGTCCTCCAGGTGAATACAAATGATCCCGCAGCAATGAACCTCACGCTCAACAATGCAATGAACGTCACGCAATATTACAAAGACACCGGCGACAAGGTGAAAATCGAAGTGATCGCGTTCGGTCCCGGGCTGCACATGTTCCGCGAAGACACCTCGCCAGTGAAAGCGCGGATCGAAACGATGGCGCTCAGCACGCCGGAGGTCTCATTCAAGGCCTGCGGCAACACCCAAGAGAACATGCGGAAGGCTGAGAACAAGGACATCCCGATTATCCCCCAGGCTGAAGTGGTCAAGTCCGGCGTCGTGCGGGTGATGGAGTTGGAAGAGCAGGGCTGGACCTATGTTAAGCCATAGGCGGGAGCATTCATCGTAGCGCTGCTTCTCGGTAAAGCGAGCCGGAAGAACATCGCTCAGTCTGTGACGTGCCGCCTCGCGCGCGATGCGATACGCCCCGAACGCGCATGCCGCATCGAAACCTGCTTGTGCTTTGAGTAGGGCGGTGACTGAAAAACAATTCTCGGTCTGTCCACAGTGCCTCTCGGCGGTACTTGAGGAAGACAAAGCCGCAGCGCACGACGAAGATCGGCACCTGTACCCTTAAGCCACCCCGCTGATCTCCCCAAGGGACGGCACTCGCCCGCGTCAATCGATGCACCCTATTCGGCCAAGAGACCACAATTTACAGCTTCTTAGCTCGGCGGATCGTGCAGCCGGCATTTAAATACCGCCTCGGTCGTAAATCGCTAAGACTTGTCGCGATCGACTGATTATTCTTAATATAGAGAGCTTGGGCGGTGTTAAATTTTCGGGGCCAAATATGACTTTCTCGCCAGAGGATCGTAGTTACATTCGGCTGCTGCAACTTGGACCTTTTAACAAGCGCGTCCGCGGCGGCTGGCGGTTCGGGACCAAGCGGATCAGCGACGCGGTAGTTGATCGGCTCGTCGCAAGGGGCGTCGCAAGCCGCGAAGGTGATCGGGTAGAGCTGACCGGCTCTGAAGCCGCTGAGTGAGTTGCGAGGGCACGTTAGGATCCGCACGCAACGCTAGTGCACCCGGTCCGCGGTATCTTTTCTCCGATGCCTGTCGCTCGGCTTCGGAACGCTCGACCGCGCGAATCGGACTGCAATTTTCTCGTCGCCCTCCCATTTCAAATCATGTATTGTTTGATTTGATTTTCGAATTATCGATCGGGGCGGAGAGAATACTCATGGCCCAGCGAGCAACATTTCGCGCCGATTTCCGTGACTTTATTGCGCTATATTTGTTGGCTGTAGACCACAACGAAAACCATTACGCCGCATCTCGACTGCACAAGCTTTTTGTGCCCACTCGAAGCACTTGCGAAGACCTCCTCGATCCCGCATCAGATCCCGCCGGGGTGTATGATCCAATAAGTGGCGGCCGCGCGTTTGGCCCAAGCGGTCAGGCGGTCGATCGCGCGGCGAAGTATGACCACGCAAGCGCCTTTCTTCATGCAGTGCTCAAAGGGGTTGGACCAAAAACAGCACCGTAGACTACCGTTTCGTGGGCGGGCCCATCCGACGGAGCTAAGCACGCCTGTAGGCGAGCCTGAGCGCACGACACCAAAGCGCCGCCGAACGGCCATGGAATCGTGGTTCTCGTCAATATGCCGGGCAGCACAGGACCCGTTTATCATTCCGCAACGTCAAGTGTATCGAAATCAAAGCAAAACCGCAGCGGCGAGATATTAGCGTTGCGGATGCACGTTGCTCGACTGTATAGCCGCGACCGGAGCCCTCTCACATTCGGCGATGTCCGCCATCGCAGCGCACGCGGACATCTCCATCGAATGAAGAACCGTTCAACGACACGGACAGCTCGATCGGACGTGCCATGCATCGTCACTCACTGATCCCGCCTCAGCGATGAACTGCCTGCGTCAGCGCTCTCCGATCGAAGCTGTTTGAGCCGCGTCTCCAACGCGAGCTTTTTGGCAATCAGCCTCTCCGCAAGAATGGCATTGACCATGCTGTGGAGCTCCCACAGTTCGTCCATCGACATTCTCTCGAACTGGTCCTGATACATGATTCCCCGAATCACGACGTCGATAGGGTGGGCGGATACGATGAAAAGTGCAACCAATCGGCGGTAGCAAGACTATTGCTCCCTTGAGACCGCTGGGGAGCCTCATGACTTCCCTCTTGTTGCTGTGATCGACGTCTGGCTCAAAGCAAACCAGCGCCTCACTGCCCGTGTTCTTACCGGAGGGTCGTTTTTCTATCTGTGAGAAGAATCACGCACGACTTCGCAGTCTGCCTTGGCTGCGATATCACCCGCGGAATTTGCGAGGCCGGCGACCGCAAGCTTGTCGGAGCGCATTGCAACCCGATGACATCACTAGATCGTGTGGAAGACGCTTCAACGACATTGCTGGCTGGGTAGACGAATGGGCACTTTCGCAGGGATGACGGCTAGGCGCCATTCCTGATGTCGAGTTCTCCGATCGAACCGGCGTCGTGGCCACCGCCGCACGTCCGGCCGTACGGTTGCCAGCACTCATTTGGTTGGCGTTCGCAAAGGATTTCCGAACCGATTTATCAATGGTTCATGGGTGGTCGGCTCTTGGAGGGCTGACCATGGCGGCGTGGAGAGACAAGCTCGAATGCTGGCTAAAGCCATATCCCGGATCAGCAGGTCATAAGACCTGGCGGGGGATGTGTCGAATTAAGTTGCGGGATTGACCGGCCCTGGTGGCTAAGGGCGTTCAGCCGATGGCGGAACACCTTGCAGCGGGCACTGTACGGAGATTAAGTTGTACCCGCACACTCCCGGGCGCAGCCGGGAGTGTGCGGGCATGCAAGACCTAGCCGATCGAGCTGACGTTCGCCTGAGCGAGCAGCTGTGTGAGGTTTGCGTTGCCGCCATTGCCGAAGACGCTGAAGCCGCCGACGGCAACACCAACCTGCGTAGCAATCTGCGGCTGTACGACGATATTGCCGGACAAGTTGCTCACGTCGAATAGCCCTCCGCCAGATACGGTTTCGAGTTCCATATCGACCAGTTCACGCACTTCATTCATGTATCCCTCCTCAGGGTTGCGGGGTGAACAACATCCAGCTCAAAGCAAGCCAGTGCCTCACTATGCGTGTTGATACTGAAGGATGGTTTTTCTATCTGTGACAAAAATCACGCGCCCCCCTGGCAGTCAGCTTTGGCTACGATATGGCCCGTCGGATCCACGCTGTTTGCTCCCACGGCGCTTCCGATTGTCAAGCGACGTCCGGATTTAACCCCGTAGCGACATGAAGAAGTGACCCCCTTGTTGTTTTGGCGGATGTGGAGCAAGCCGCTCGCGGAGCGCGCCCCCATAGCGCCGTAGCGAGCGAGCGGCTTGCTTCACGGCTTTTTCTCCGATTTAGGTTCTGGCGCGGCGGCCTTCTGCAAAAGCCCGCTACGACGCTTTTCCTTCAAGCGGTAGCTGTCGCCGCGGATTGTGATCACGTGACTGTGGTATAACAGGCGATCAAGGATCGCGGTGGCGACCACAGGGTCGCCGAAGACTGCGCCCCACTCGCCGACGCTGCGGTTGCTGGTGAGCAGGATCGCGCCTCTCTCGTAACGGCGGCTGACGAGCTTGTGAGTGGCGGAGTAATTCTCCCCACTTATGGCATTCGAAAATTCCCCAGTTTTCGTGACGGCCGACCGTCCAGGGCATGCCCTGGACGGTCGGCCGGCGCGTCGAATCGCCGACGTTGCTCCTGCAGGCGGAAGGGAGGGCGCGGTGCTCAAACTTGGGGAACTTGTCATGATCCTAGATTTGCATCGCCAAGGTCTGTCGGTCAGCGCTATCGCCCGGCAACTTGGTGTCGACCGAAAGACAGTCAGGGCCTACATCGCCAAAGGATTGGAGCCGCCGGTCTACAAAAAGCGAGCGGCGCGGCCCGGAATTGTCGACCACTTCGAAGCTTATTTGCGTGAGCGGCTGGCTGCCTATCCTGCGCTCACGGCCGTACGGCTGTGGCGTGAGCTCAAGGAACGCGGCTTCGTCGGCGGCTACAGCACCGTACGCGATCGCGTGCGCGAGCTGCGGCCTGCCCAGCCGGCAACCTTTGAAGTGCGTTTTGAAACTCCAGCAGGTGAGCAGGCGCAAGTCGACTTCGCCAGGTTCGAGGTTGAGTTTATTGACGAGCCAGCGGTCAAGCGCATCGTCTGGCTGTTCTCGATGGTGCTCGGCTACTCACGACTGACCTGGGCGCGGTTCGTTGTCCATCAGGACCTGCAAACAGTGCTTCGCTGCCATATCGCCGCTCTGGAAGCGATCGGCGGCGCTCCGCGCGAGATCCTCTACGACCGCATGAAGACCGCTGTCCTTGGCGAGGACGCCGAGGGGCTCGTGGTCTACAACCGCGCGCTGGTCGATCTCGCTCGCCATTATGGCTTCCAGCCGCGCGCCTGCCGGCCTTATCGGCCCAAGACAAAAGGTAAAGTCGAGCGGCCGTTCCGCTATATCCGCGAGGACTTCTTCCTCGGCGGGGTCTTCCGCAATCTGGACGACCTCAACGGCCAGCTCCGCCATTGGCTGGATACCGTCGCCAATCCGCGGGTGCATGCCACGACCCATCGGGTCGTCAATGAGGCCTTCGCCGAGGAAAAGGCGGCACTGCAAGCCTTGCCGAGCGCGCCCTATCGGGCGGTGTTGCATCTGGAGCGACGGGCCTCCCACGAAGGCATGGTGAGCGTCGGCGGCAATCTGTATAGCGTGCCTGATACGACGCGGCGGCGGGTCTTCGACGTCCATGTCCTCGCTGACGAAATCCGCATCTTCGAGGGCAGCGTGCTGGTGGCAAGTCATGCCCCGCTCGAAGGTCGGGGCCAGAAGCGGCTCGATCCGGCACATCGCAAGCTCGCCAGCTTCGGCCGACGCCGTCCAGCCAGTGCAGAACCCGTCACCCTCACGCGCGCCGGCGACCACGCCGTTCGTCGCTCGCTTGACTTCTACGCGGCCGTCGGCCGTCGCCTGGCATCCCAGGAGATCGTATGATGAGTGCTTCCTCCGTCATCGAGCGCGTCAAGACCAACCTGGTCAGCCTGAAGATGCCGCGCGCCCTGGAAATCCTCGACGTCACCCTGCGCGGCCTCGAACGCGGCGAAACTAGCGCCCTCGACGCCATCGACGCCTTGCTCACCGAAGAACTCACGATGCGGGAAAACCGTCGCATCAAAATGGCGGTTCAAATGGCCAAGTTGTCGGCTATCAAGACGCTCGCCGGCTTTGACTTCGCCTTCCAACCGTCACTCGACAAAAACCGCGTCCTGGCGCTCGCCGGATTGCAGTTCATTAATCGGGCCGAGGCCGTCCATCTCATCGGGCCACCAGGAACCGGCAAGACCCATTTGAGCCTCGCTCTCGGCGTGGAGGCCGTCAAGGCAGGGCGCAGCGTCTACTTCAGCTCCCTCGCCGATATCGTCGCCTCGCTTGCCAAGGCCGAACGTGACGGCGCTCTGCGCGAGCGGATCCGCTACTACTGCCGGTTCGCGCTGCTCATCGTCGATGAAATCGGCTACCTCCCGGTCACTCCCGGTGGCGGCAACTTGTTCTTCCAGCTCGTCAACGCCCGATATGAAAAAGGCGCCATGATCCTAACCTCGAACCGCGGCTTCGCCGAGTGGGGAGAGATCTTCGGCGATTCCGTCGTCGCTACCGCGCTGCTCGATCGCCTGCTTCACCACGCCGTCGTCATCCAAATCGAGGGCTCGAGCTATCGCCTACGCGAACATGCTGATCTCGTCCCCGAGACAATCCGACACAAAACGCAGGCAACCGCGAACCACATTCCCCCGACCCTGAAACGCCGGGGCCGGCCACCAAAAGACGGAGGTGCTGATCACGTCGACGGCTGATCGCCATCCCGCCAACTGGGGAATTTTGCGGTGCCACTTGTGAGGAGATTCCGTGCGCCGTTGACAGAGCTGGAAGAAGAGATGTGCGGCATTGGGCTCAAAGGGCAGATAGCCGAGTTCGTCGATGATCAGGAGCTTTGGCTTGGCAAATTGCGCGAGCCTCTCGTCAAGCCTGCCTTCGCTGTGTCCTTTGGCAAGTTGCGCAACGACCGTCGTGGCTGCGACGAACTGCACGGAATGCCCAGCCAGGATCGCTTCACGCCCCAGCGCGACCGCCAGGTGCGTCTTGCCAACGCCAGGCGGCCCAAGCAGCAGCACGTTCTCGCCATTGGCAATCCAGCGCGCGCCAGCAAGCTCACGTACCTGCTTGGGGTCTAGCGACGGCTGGGCCGAGAAGTCGAAGCCGGAGAGATCGCGAACGAACGGGAAGCGAGCGAGTTTGAGGGTCATCTCGATGCGCCGCTCGTCCTTGCGGGCGATCTCGCGCTCGCACAGTAGCACCAGGGTCTCGCGCAGGCTCAGCTCTTGTCGGCCGGCCTCGTCCAATAGCCCATCCAACTGGTCGCGGACGGCGGTCAGCTTGAGGCGAGTCAGCATATCGCTCAGGCGATCGGGGACAGCGGCGCGCATCAGAAGCTCCCCCCGACGATTGCCTCATACTCGCCGAGCGGCCGCAGCAGCGCCGGCGAGTGCGGCACAACGAACGATCCTGCGAGCGCGCCAGCCCGGTTCGATCCAGTCAGGCCCGCAAAATGCTCGGGGTCGAAGACGCGGCGGCGACGGCCGGCACAAATCGGATGGACGGCCACCTCATGGATCCCATGGTGGATGCGCACTAGCCCGTCGGCGATCATCACTCGCACCATCTCGCCGATTAGCCGCCAGGGCACCGAGTAGGCGTTGCCATCGATCTCGACGGCACAGTCGGCCTGCACACGGCGGATCACTTCACGTGCAGCCTGGAAGGGCGGCCTCCCAACGATGGGCTTGAGTGCCTGCGCTTCCGCCCGCCTGAACCGCTCGATCGGAGGCTCGCCGGTCGTGCCATGCTGGCGCAGGTCGGCGACCTCCCGCGTCCAAGCCTCAAGATGTGCCTCAAGGGCGTCCCAGCTCGGGAAGGCGCGGCCCGCGATCGCGTTTCGTTTTACGTAACCAACGCCGTTCTCGGTCTTGCCCTTGGTCCGGGCTCGGTATGGGGCGCAGGCACAGGGCCGGAAGCCCCAGTGCTTGGCAAATGCGCTCAGTTTGTCGTTGAAGACCACTGTGCGCGTGATGGCGTCATGCTCTACGACCAAGGCACGGGCATTGTCGAACAGCACTTCTTCGGGCACGCCGCCGAACCTCATGAACGCGCTTTCCAGGCCGTCGAACCAGCTCTCTTGCCGTTCGTTGCGGAAGGCTCTGACATGATGCCGGCGCGAGTAGCCCAACGTGGCGACGAACAGGTAGACGCGAACCTTGTTGCCGCCGATCTCAACCAGCCGTTCGCCAAAATCGATTTGCAGTTGCTTGCCAGGCGCCGTCTCGAACCGCACCGTCGCGCGCGCTTCCGCCGCAAGCTCCTGGCGATAGCGCTGTACCGCCCGCTCAACTGTGCGCAGGCAGACAACGATGCCTTTCTCAGCTGCCAACTCCTGGCGGATCACGTCAGCATTGCCGCGGTGCTGCCGCAGACGCTCCTTGAGCCAGCTCTCCTGGCCCTCAAGCGCCTTTTTGCGCCGCGGTTGCCGATAGGGTGTCCAGCCGCCGGCCGCGATGTACTCCTTCACCGTGTTGCGGCTGACCCCGAGCTCCCGGGCAATCCGTTTGCTACCCCACCCCAGCTCGTTGAGCCGGAGTATCGCCGAAACCTCGTCCGGCTCCAGCATGGCCTCCCTCCGCGGATCTTTGAACCGCAGAGGACCTGAACTGAGTCGCTGCATAAAACCCCCGTTTTGATCGTGTTGCGAGGGGGTCAATTCCTCGTGTCGTCAGGGGGGCAATTTCCCATGTCGCCCGACA
>NZ_LBIZ01000081.1:0-38646 GCF_028128665.1 Bradyrhizobium sp. CCBAU 45384 | reverse complement strand
TTTACGAAGTCAAAGTCGACCCCAAGCGTGGCCAGAGCAGCGCAAAAAACCTGCGGGTCTGATCACGTCCGCCGGTGATAGGTCTCAGGCAAAAATTGCCAAGACGAGCAGGGAGCTATCGCTGAAAGTTGGTGACGGCGGAAATCGGAAAGGCGGCATATCATGGGGGGCTTGACAACTCCACTTCTCCACCGAAGGAGCGATATGCCGTGTCCAAAGATAACATCACCAAGCTGATTCAGCCAGGAAACGTCGACGATAAACTCACCTAAATCTTGCGCAATGGGGCGCGTGCTCTGCTGCCGGCAGGCGATCCCGCGGACGATCGCCCGCGGTGGTGGCGCGATCGTCAACATGTCGTCCTGCCAGGGGCTCAGCGGTGACACCGCTAACATCCTACGCTGCGTCGAAGGCGGCTATGAACGTGCTGTCGGCCTCGCTCGCCACCCAGTACGGTCATGCGCAGATCCGCTGCAATGCGGTTGCGCCTGGACTCATCATGACTGAGCGTCTCCTCGCCAAGCTGCGGTGCTCAGAAAGGAATCACAAGTGATTCTTTCGATTCAAGTTTTCGCCGATCAGTGGATCGGCCCGAGTGGTCAAAGTTATGGGTAATTGAAAGTCGGTCAACGCCGTCAACCCCTTGGAAAAACAAAAATTAAGTCTCAGTCCGCTGCTGCACGTGAAAAAATAAGCTTGGCGATCGTCATTCGATTGGTGGAAGTCCGCAGCGCGGCCGGTAATGCCGCCACAGTCTGATCAAATAGGCGTCCCAGAACCTGAAGGTCCTCGGGGTGGTAAACGCCACGGTCTCGCGACAGTCGCATTCGTCCGTTGCCGGTTCTCTTATCGCCAAGCTGGCCAAGCTCCAGTTCCGCCGTAATCATTTGGCCTATGAGCGCATTAAGTAATCGGATCGCTTCGAGCTCGTCGTCTTCTTCGCGCATGAGGGCAGCCACGATCTCGAGTTGCAGGTCGATACGATCCTCGAGGTTCTGTATGCTCGAATTGGAAGGGTCAAGTTCCACGGTATTTCTCCAAAGTGGTGAAATGCAAGACACGCTGAGTAGAGGTATCGCTTGCCGTTCGCCAGACGCCCGACGCTAAGCTGGACGAATGATTGTTGCACAGGAGCTGCGCCCGGTCCCCTAGAGGCGGGCACACATGTGCTGCGAAAGGACCGAAAAGGCGGAATGAGAGTCGAGCGAAAAGCAAAAGGCGTTGTAGACGGCGTGGGATTTGAATGGATTGTTGAGCTGTCCAGCGCGTCCGGCAATGGCAGCGACGCCCTTGGGGGACCAACAGCTGATTGTACTGCTTTGCTTCGAGGCCGCCGCGGGGGCATTGGATTGTTGACACTGCAGGCCTCGTCAGAGCGAAAAGTCCAACCTGCACCGTTGCAAAGGGCAGCTCACCTGCCTGAGTTCTATGCTGCGGACGCATTTACCATCGCCGAACAGTGTGCGTGAGAGCTGACTTCTTGGAGTCTTCAAGTATCGTGCCAAATGCAGTGGCGACGAGGTGATAGAGTCCGCGCCAACTGCGATCGGTCACCGCATCGCATTCGTGCCCCGCGTGTCTCGCTGTCAAACATTGCTTGATTTAGCCACGACAGACGTGAGTTATGCTGCGACCAAGCTGAAAAAGATCCATTATCGCGCGACATTCGTGAACTTTGCTTTCCGTAAGCCGGCGACCGACTTATGCGGTGATTGGGTTGAATTAGTAAAATAGAAAGTGTTGATGGGATGCATCCAGCTCGTTGATAGCGCACGTGAGCAGTCTGAGTGCCTTCATCGGAAGTCGGTTAATTCGTGTTTCCTGCGGTATGGGTCTAGCGAGCATAAGCAATGCCGGGCAGCGCTGCTGATCTGGAGATGCCCGATCAAAATTGACGAGCACGAAGTTGCGCGGCCAATAGCGTTGAATCCGAACCTAAAACCCCAGGTAATCCCAAGCCGAAGAGAGAGATATGCATCTCGGCGTCGACTATCCACCAGCTTCGGCTATCCGCAGTGACCGACTGTAGCCTAGATTGTGGGTCCTGATTGCTTCATGCCGTCCCGCTCTCTCTTCCAGTCGTGGATGTGAGCTTGCGCGATATAATCGACGCAAGAGAATGCGTAGATGCTGGTCCGGCCACGAATCTGACAGAAGCGGCGAACGCTTCCGACTCAGCCCGTGCTTGACCATAAATATCTTGATTCACTTTCTTTGTCGTGAACTTTCAATTACTTGGCTGCGGAAAGGTCACCGGAAGACCCGTCAATAGCTGCTTCGGAGCCCTGTGCTGCGGACCGGATCAGACAACGGCGTGCTATTTGTCTATCATTGGATGTAGCACCTCCGTAAGCCCAACGCTGCGTAGCTCTGCGAGCGCCGCAGCGAGGGCGAAAAACGCTCCGAAAGCAGCAAGTATAAAAGAGCTCGCGAGTATCGCTGCCCTCAAGTTCGCAGGACGTCTCACCATGCGTATACTTTGCGGTCGGGAAGGCGGCGTTGCGTGCAAATCAGTATTTCTTGACGCGTTCAACAGGGCCGTTGCGCCAGCGGTAAACCAGAAATCCAGAAGCCGAGTTGTCTCCTTTTTTGTCGAACCGGACCGAGCCAACCACGGTATCGATCGGCCGTGAACGAAGTGCGCTGGCAACCCGCGCGGGGTCGAAGGAGCCGCTACGGTTCACCGCCTATGCCCAGGCTTGCACAGCTGTATAAGCGTATAGCGCGTGGCCTTCAGCGGCGCGGCTGGAAGCTTTAAGACCGGCGACCGCGCCGGCCCCGTTGGCATTCTCGGCGGGGGCGGGCATGAAGATAAACAGTGTGTCAAAGCCAGCGCTGCCGGTAATGGCCCAGAATTCGGAGGTCATCAGCCGATCGTTCGCCATGACTATGAAGTCTGCTTTTGCTTCTGATGCCTGGCGTAGAAACAATCCAATATCGGTATGATAACCGCCGATATAGGCGGCGCGAACCCGGTCCTTCTTCACTCTTGAGACCAACGCTCTGAAGTCCCTTTCACCGGCAACATAGTTTTGCGGAGTGACTTGTCGTCCGAATCGATAAAGCCGGGCTTCCACCACGTCGGCAATTTCCTTGCCAGCAGTGCTCTTATTGTCGAGCACTGCGATATTCTCGTTGGGAGAATTCATGTGAATGTACTCGGCGGCGACGGTTCCCTGTTTGTCGTCGCGGCCGCCAATCCGAAAGACAGTCTCAAGGCAGCGCTCTGTCAGCTGAGGAGTTGACGAGCCTGGCGAGACCTGAACGATGCCTGCCTCGGCGTAGGTGTCGGAGGCGGGGATCGAGCAAGAGGAACAAGAATGGCCAACCACCAACAGGACCCGCTCTATCGTGAGCTTATTCGCAACTGCGACAGCTTGCCTGGGGTGGCAGCCGTCGTCAGCGACACCCAATATAACCTTGGCGTTATCGGGCAGTAGGCCCGAAGCATTCAAGACCTCGACTGCCGCAGCCGCGCCATCGCGCATCTGGGCGCCGAACGCGGCACTATTTCCGGTCGTTGGGTCAGCCACTTCGATCTTTATTTCAATGCCGTGGGCTGACGGGCCGGTGAGAGCGCAGAAGAGAAGCGCTACACTCGCAACAGAGGCGTTCCGCCTATTCACCATTGTAGAACTTCCAATGCTCTCCTGAAGTGAGCCACAGTTAGCTGTAAGCTTTGCACGTCGGCAGCGAGGCGATGCCGAGCAGACGTGCGATGGCCCGGTGAGCTTCCAACGAGGGCGGGTCTACAATCTAACGTTACGTGCGGATCAAGCCCTTTTGGGAGGAGCGATGGAGCCGTCACGGACGCGGATTGATAGGCGATGAGAATCTGTCCGCTCCATTCCCCAAAGACTCTCAGCCGCAACAGAGAGCGGCCGGTTGACCTGGCGCTTCTAGAGGTTGGTCGGGACGACGTGTGGAACCAGCCGTGAACACGTCAGTACGGCTGATCCTCCAACCCGCCAAGGGCGAGATCGAGATATTGCATCAGGCAGGGATCCCAACCAGCCAGACTGCTGGGGGCGCTTAATCGTGCAAGTACCTTCAGGATCATAGAAACGCGTGAATCGGCACCGGCGATTTCGCTGATCAGCAAGCGTGCTGCAACTGCCACAGCCTTTGCCCGCTCGCCGCAAGGTGGCTCGCCCCGATCCATGCAATCGCGAAGGTCATCGCGGATTCGCCGCCAGCGGTCTTCGCGCTCCGGAGCTAAATTGCAGGTGCATCGGGACGTCTGACTACGCGTCTCGACCCGCGACATGGCATTCAGGGTGGCAGGCAGCTCATGCACACTTACCTGCGCCTCGCCGTCGATGGTCATGTTGCGCAAACGGTCGCGCAATAGAGTTGCTCGCGCGACTTGAAGCTCTATGCGTTTTAGATGTTTGCGCAGCAGGTCCGTGAGTGAGGTCGTGCCCTCCATCGCTTTACGGATCTCGATTAGCGAGAAGCCAAGCTCTCGCAGCGCGCGAATCTGGTGAACCCGTTGCACGCTTTCGCGATCATACATCCGGTGACCGCCGTCAGTGCGCTCTGTCGCGGCTAGGAGTCCAGTGTGCTCATAATGGTGCAGCGTGCGTACCGTTACTCCGGTCGCCCCTGCAAGTTCGCCAATGCGCCATCGACGCCTTCTTGGTGTAGCTCTGTTCATGTTCTTCAATTTCAAAGCCTACAACCTGACGTCACGTATGATTCAAGCGGCTTTCTAAGCTCCAGCTGAAACGTCTTCCACGCGGGCACGCGAGTGGTGACTATCCTTAGAATGGCGGCCGATCAACCCTTAGGGGAAAGGGCGCTCAACAAGTTCGTCAGTCGTGCCAGTTGAGTCTCGCCAGCCGCTGTACGCTCCAGGATGAGTTTGGCGATTGCCGTGCGATTTTCTGGACTCCGCATCGATGGGGGAAGCGCGTTGACGGCGCAATCATAAAGTCGTCCGAGGGCAGAAAGCTCTTCTGGATCGAACACCCCGCTGCAAAGCTTCAATGTTCAGCTCCTTGTTTAAAATTGACCAGTGCAGCGCACGTCGTAAAGACGTTTGGCTGCGGTAGGGCCAAAAGAAGTCAGACCTGCGGCGCGGAGCGATGAAGGCGTAATGTGCAGCTTGGTGATGCTTCGACGCCACACGCCTGTGCGATGCTTGCTTCGACTGCGCTGCAGGTCCGGCGATCTCTATGTCAATTGCCAATGTTGGTCGGACTTCGAAGGCGCTGATCGTCTCCGTTCATCGAAAGCAACGACTGACTGGGAGAACCAGAGCTGCGTGCCTGTCCTACTTCTTGCGACAGGTGCGCCCGCACCCGAGGCTCCAACGGAGGCGACGGGATTCAACGCGAGCTCGTTGGTTCGTCCCCGTCCCCGTCGCTAAAATCAGCTCGTCAGTTTGCCGCTCGGCCGCCGCGCCTAAGGCGACGATGCGAGGAACTACATAACGTCCTACGAGCCGGTGGGTCGCGAGGATCTCTATCCTCCGACAAATGAGAGCAAGCCAGGCGAGGCTGAATTGCGTGTTGAGACAAGTGTTGGAATGCGAGGACCGTAGACGTCGCTGACAGGCTTACGGCAAAGGGGAGACAGATCGTACGAGATGTCCCGCGGTGTCTGCTTCTTCCGAGATGCTGGTGACAGGGGGCTCTTGTGTAGTTGCCATGCGAGTGGCCTCCTGCAACAATATGTCCCTCATCCAAAGACTTTCCGGGGCGCTGTTGTGAAGTGCGGGCCATTGGACCGCCTCCGTGAAGGCGGTGAATGGATGTGGAAGCTCGACGATCTGAAGGGGCATCGCTCTTTGGAAGTGCCTCGCGAGCCCTAACGGCATCGTGCCTATGCGGTTCGTTCCAACCAGGAGGGGCGGGATCATACTGAAGCTCTGCACGAGAATGTCGGTGCGCCGAGTGGGGGCGTGATCGATTAAAATTGACTGCTCAACTGGCGTCTGGGGCGCACCTCCGTGCTTAACGGCAACGTGACCCATCGACATATATCGATCGAATGTAAGCCGGCGTGATAATTCCCTGTTGGTGCAGCAGCCCACGCAGACGAGTCTCTCCTCGAATAGGGCCGCTCTAGGGTGCGTGCTGGACATGAAAAGATCTGGCAAGATAACAAAATCGACTTCGCCGCGGCGGAGGAGCTCCTCGTGCTCATCGGTCGGCGCCTCCAGTTGGAAGCTGACGGTGGGGGCTTCTCGCGTGACGCGTTCTACGACATTTCGGAAGAATACAACTGTCATAAAATCAGAAAGGGCGATCTTGAATCGGCGGTTCAATCGAGCTGGGTCGAACGCATCCCGCGCCATAATCGAGAGTTCAATGTGCATTAGAGCCTCGCGCACAGGAGCCGCCAGCCCTTGCGCGCGTGAGCTCAAGACAAGTTCGCGCCCCCTCATTCCAAACAGCTCATCACCGAAATAGGAGCGCAGCCGGGCAACGGCCGCGCTCATGGCCGGCTGACTGAGATTGATCTTGCGTGCCGCTGAGGAGAGGTTGCGCTCAGCTATTAAAGCATCCAGCGCGACGAGAAGGTTTAGATCCAGACCTTTGAAACGCATCTATTCCTATCCGGCACAAACGTCCCCGCCAAAAAGCGGGCGGTCTGCCGCCTCTGGGCAATCGTCTTGGCTCGCCCGAGTTGACATCGCTCAATGCGGCCATCGCGAAAGGAAGCTCTCGAAATGAGCGCAAGAATGGCGAGAGCAAGCGGTAAGCCAATCGGCAGCGGCGTAAGCGTCAAGGGCCCGCCAGCTGATTGGCCTTGCTGGTTTCCGTCCGACACCGCAGCTGAGTCCGGTCAGTTCGCTAATGGCAGATCAACCCGCAGTCCGTGAGCTCGCCAAGGCGCCCTATAAAATGCTGCGTCGTACAGCGTTAGTCACGACCGTGAACCTACAACCTGACGCAATGTGCGATTCAAGCCATTTTATTGGCGAAGCTGAACATTTGTACTATAGGCATGTTCTGTCGCGACAGTGGCTGACATAGCCTGAATGCGGCGCAAGCGCATCAAACCATAGGTTCAAGGTCCCCACACCACCTACCGGGGGAGTAGTCGCAAGCGATCGCCGCATTGACGAGATCTGTGGCAGTTTCTCCCCAAAGGACCCTGAAGCGAGGAGAGGGACCGAGCACGTCGAAAGGTCAATAGCGTGCCTGGGATGTTCAGGGCGTAGCTTGCGGCAAGCCTAACAGCGCCTGCGAGCCGGAGGCGTGCGCTCCCCAGATGTCATGTTGGATGCCTCCTCGAGCAATATCCGCCGCATCCAGATGCTCGCCGGGTCGGTATTGTGGAACGACGGCCACTGCACGGCCTCTGTGAATGTGGGGAGGGGGAGAGGCGGTTCGATGATCCGCAGTGGCATTCGCTTTTCGAAGTGTCTGGCCAGTCGTAAGGGCATCGTGCCGAGGCGGCTCGTGTCTAACAATATGGGCGGAATGAGGCTAAAGCCCTGCACAACGACTTCGATTCGTCTCCTCAGACCGTGCTCAAGCAAAAACCATTCTTCGAGGTTCGGTCTTAGGGCCCGTCCGAACTTGGCAGTGACGTGCCCCATCGAGATGTATTTCTCGAACGTAAGCTGCCGGGAGAGCTGCTTGTTCGTGCGGCATCCCACGCATACAAGGGTCTCGTCGAACAGCGTCGCCTTAGGGTGCGCGCTCGACATGAACAATTCCGGCAGAATGATAAAGTCGACCTCGCCCCGCCGCAGCAGCTCATCCGGTTCATCGGAAAATGGCAGCAGTTCGAAGCGCACCGCGGGAGCTTCTTGTGCCATGCGGTCCACAATTCTGCGGAAGAAAACGATCGTCATGAAATCTGATAGAATGATCCTGAAGCGTCGGCTCGACTGAGCCGGGTCGAACGCGTCCCGTGATATGATCGAGAGTTGGATGTGCAGCAGGGCCTCGCGAACCGGGCCTGCAAGCGCCTCCGCGCCAGGCGTCGGGACGAGCTCGCGACCTCTCATAGTAAATAGTTCATCGCGGAAGTAGGTGCGCAGCCGTGCGATCGCAGCGCTCATGGCCGGCTGGCTCAGGTTAATTTTACGAGCCGCCGCTGTGAGGTTGCGTTCCGTCATCACGGCGTCGAGCGCAACGAGAAGATTTAGATCAAGTCCCTTGAACCGCATGTTGTCAGTCTATCCATCGCGTGGATGCGTTGCATCGAAACAATCGATTTTACCAGATGGCGGGAAGTTGGATAGCAAACTGAGGTTTGCAAAAGTAATTGGGCGCGTCACGATGGTTTCCGGTCGTTCACGTGAGCTAAGAGAAGAGATCCCAGACGTGCGAGCGCGCCATCGGCGCGCGTTGTCGCTTCTTCTTAAGCTCGCCCGTTCGAACGCCAAGCGCGTGCCGATAAACGTTGGTATGCGGATTTCATCCGTTTCCATATTTGAGGTTTACCCGCGTACAATTGAGCGCGCGTTCAACCTCATTCTAGTGTCGAGGAATAGCGGCAGACGCAGGTTGCGGATGCCAAGAACTGCAGGCGCCGTTCAAATGGCGCGCCTGTCCAGTGCATGCGGGGTGTGTCTAAGATGTATAAGACCCAGTTTGATCCGATGCCGCACCGATGCGCCATCGATGAGGCTTGGGCGCCGCTGGCCAGCCTTCAGACGTCAATGCGTCCGAGGGCAGTGCGACAGCAGGCGCAAAAGCTCGTTGGTGCAGACAGGTTCTCGCTAGTCCAACCGCCTCGTCGGCACCTTGCGATTTATCGCGCGCTCGGCATTAACCGGACGAGGGTGCAATCAAACGATCGCTCCGTCGCGCAGAGGCCAGCGGTGCGGAGCAGGCGAGCAATGCCGAACTCCGACAGAATATGGCGGCGCATCTCAGCATTAATCGGCGGTTCGCCGAATAGCGAAGTCAAGTGACCATCCCCCTCTAATTCCACCGGCGCAAGGAAGCTTGCCATGAACATTGCCGTGTCCCCGACTGCGGAAGTGCCTTCTGCGCGCGCCCAAGTGCGGTGGAGCCTTCGTTGGGAAAGTGAACTGCAGCTCGCCGATCATGCCGAGCTCGCGGAGTTCTTCCGCAAGAGTTACGGACCGACGGGGGCGTTCAATGCGCAGCCGTTTGAGGGGAGCCGAAGTTGGGCTGGAGCAAGACCCGAGCTCCGCGTAATTGGCCACGACGCGCGCGGGGTAGCGGCTCACATCGGGCTACTGCGCCGCTTCATCAAAGTCGGTGAAGTCGATCTCCTTGTGGCTGAAATGGGGTTGTATGCGGTGCGCCCGGATCTCGAGGGACACGGGATAAGCCACGCAATGCGCGTGATGTATCCCGCACTGCAGGAGCTGGGCGTTCCATTCGGCTTCGGCGCGGTTCGCTCGGCGCTTGAAAAACATTTGACCCGACTGGTCGAAAGGCAGGGGCTCGCTACCCTGATGCGTAGCATTCGCGTCCGCTCCACCCTGCCGGAGGTCTATCCAAATTTATCGCCGACGCGCATCGAAGACGTGATCGTCGTGGTGTTTCCGGTCGGACGCTCGATAAGCGAATGGCCGGCCGGGACCGTCATCGATCGGAACGGCCCTGAGTTGTGACAGAGCGTTCCACCCTATCTATTGTTCGCTGCGACTACGCTGACGCGGGCGGAGGTCGAGCTGTTTATTTGACCTTTGACGATGGGCCAAATCCATTTTGTACCCCAGAGGTGCTCGATGTGCTGGCGCAACATCGGGTCCCGGCGACATTCTTCGTCATCGGGACGTACGCGACGGAGCATCCTGAACTCATCCGACAAATGATTGCGGAAGGGCATGAGGTTGCGAACCATACGATGACCCATCCTGATCTATCCAGATGCGGTCCTGCGGAGCTACACGACGAGGTGCTGACGGCGAACGAGGCAATTCGCCTGGCCTGTCCGCAGGCCTCGCCCAGGCATATGCGAGCGCCTTACGGCATATGGACGCAAGAGGCGCTTGCAATGGCGGCGAGCGCCGGTCTCACGGCTCTGCACTGGTCGGTCGACCCTAGAGATTGGTCCCGCCCCGGGGTTGATACAATTGTGAATTCGGTGCTGGCGAACGTTCGCCCGGGTGCGATTGTGCTCCTGCACGACGGATATCCTCCCGATGAGGAGAGACTGTGCGGTGTTGCCACGCTGCGCGATCAGACCAAGACGGCGCTGGCATATCTGATTCCCGCACTACAACGGCGCGGGTTTGTAATCCGTCCACTCCCTCAACTCCACTGAAAAAAACGACACCCCATGGACCTGCTCGCGACAACCAGTGCTGCCGCCGTTTCATCTTATGCGCTCCTCTCGACCATCTATAAGAGCGTGCAAGCGCTTTATGCCCAGCCGTCGATCAACGCATCGTTGGACAACCTTGGACAAGCCGAGGTGGTCCTTCCTGATGTGGACGTGATCGTGCCGTGCTTCAACGAGGATCCAAACACACTCGCCGAATGTCTGGAGTCGATTGCCAGTCAAGACTACGCCGGAAAGATACAGGTCTATGTAGTCGATGACGGATCGGCAAACCGCGACGTTGTCGCTCCTGTTCACCAAATATATGCGAGCGATCCGAGATTCAGTTTCATCTTGTTGGCAAACAACGTGGGAAAGCGAAAGGCGCAGATCGCGGCAATCCGCAGCTCATCCGGTGATCTGGTTCTCAACGTCGATTCCGATACGATACTTGCGGACGACGTCGTCACGAAGCTGGTATTGAAGATGCATGACCCGGGGATCGGTGCGGCCATGGGTCAGCTGATAGCAAGCAATCGCAACCAGACCTGGCTGACCAGGCTGATCGACATGGAATATTGGCTCGCGTGCAACGAAGAGCGCGCGGCACAGGCGCGCTTTGGTGCCGTCATGTGTTGCTGCGGCCCATGTGCCATGTATCGGCGTTCCGCACTCTCCTTGCTTCTCGATCAATATGAAGCCCAATTCTTTCGTGGCAAGCCGAGCGACTTCGGCGAGGACCGCCACCTAACGATACTCATGCTCAAGGCGGGGTTTCGAACCGAATACGTTCCGGACGCCATAGCAGCCACAGTCGTCCCGCACAGTCTTCGGCCATATCTACGACAGCAACTCCGCTGGGCGCGCAGTACCTTTCGAGATACGTTTCTTGCTATGCGCCTGCTGCCGGAGCTCGACGGTTACTTGACGCTAGACGTTGTCGGGCAAAATCTCGGCCCATTGCTCCTCGCCATCTCATCACTTGCTGCGCTCGCACAGCTCCTGATCGACGGCTCTATACCCTGGTGGACGGGATTGACGATTGCCGTAATGACTATGGTGCGGTGCAGTGTGGCAGCGCTTCGTGCTCGCGAGCTGCGATTTATCGGTTTCTCGCTCCACACACCGATCAATATCTTTCTCTTACTGCCTTTGAAGGCCTATGCGCTTTGTACATTGAGCAATAGCGATTGGCTATCGCGAAAAGTCACCGATGTGCCGGCGGAGGAGGAGAAACAGCGTGTCACGCTGCACTCTAATGCCGGACGAAGTGCGGTTGGTGGAGGGGGGGCGCCTGTTCCTATTCGTAAGGCGGCGTTATCGCAGCCTCGATCGAGCCCGGCGGCGACGGACAGTGTTTCCGGTCGCGATCGTTCGACTGTCTACAAATAAGCGGTCGGCTCATGACTCAGAACGCAAACCATCAGCTATTAGAGCGAGAGTTAGCTGTCGACGACCCATGGCGCCTCGACACTAGCGCGTTCGAGCAGGAGCGATATGCGCAAATGCTCCGGATGTCGCGTTGCAATGGAGATGTGGAGTCTGCCCTCGAGGTCGGATGTGCAGCCGGTGCATTCACGGAGATGCTGGCGCCGCTATGCGGGCGACTTACGGTCGTGGATGTCATGCCGCAGGCAATCGAGCGAGCGCGACTGCGGACCGGGAAGCGGTCACATATTAATTGGGTCACATGCGACATTCAGCGGTTCTTGGCCACAGAGCAATTCGATTTGATTGTCGTGGCCGAGGTTCTTTATTACCTCAAGGACGTGGTCGAGATGCACGCGGCTATCCGCAACCTGGTGAGCATGCTTGCGCCAAGTGGCACTCTCATTTTCGGGTCTGCGCGTGATGAAATATGTCGACGCTGGGGGCATGCTGCTGGTGCCGAAACGGTGATCGCTCTCTTCAAGGAGAGCTTGTCGGAGGTCGAACGTTGGCACTGCTTCACCGGGTCGTCGAACGAAGACTGTTTGATCGTTCGGTTTCGGAAGCCGAGCGACTCGTCAGAGCAATCAAACGGTGGTCATTAGGCCAGGAGGACGTATGCGCATTTGCGGAATAAAGTTGACGCATGATGGAGCAATCGCTGTCGTTGAGGACGGTCGGCTTCTTTTTTGTGTCGAGCAAGAGAAGCGCGGCAACAGTCCACGCTATCAGTCCGTCGACAATCTCGATGCAGTGGTAGTCGCCTTGGCGGAGCACGGCTTGGATCCGCGGGACATCGATCAGTTCGTGATTGATGGCTGGGACGGGGAGAATGAATCGCGGTTCCAGCTCCTCAGCGGAGCGGTGCCGGTCGCGCTAAAAGGCGCGCCATATGTCGAGCGCCATGCTGAGGGCCTCCTTGATTCCGTCGACGGCTTTGGCCTCATCCTCGGAGGCGAGGAGTTTGCATATAAGAGCTACCCGCACGTCACGGGCCACGTCGCGTCGGCATATAGCACCAGTCCCTTCGCCAGTGCGGGGAAGCCCGCGTTCTGTCTGGTATGGGACGGTTGTATCTTTCCACGCCTTTATTATGTCGAACCCGAGGGGGCGCGGCTCATCGGATCGCTGTTTCCGATGATTGGCCATGCCTATGCCGCCGCGGGCCTTCACTTCGGGCCATACCGGCAGCCGAACCGCTCCAGTTGGGATTTGGGCATTGCTGGCAAGCTGATGGCTTACATCGCGCTTGGCTCCGTGGACGAAAGCATCGTGGAAGTGTTCCAAGAGCTTTATGAAACGCGCTTAGCGGCTGACACGGAGCAGGCCCGCAGCTACCGCGAAAACATCAACAATGCAGAATCGTCCCTCGCAGCGATTCACGATTTCTTCGAGGCAAGTGCATTGAGGCTGACGGCCAAGCGCGCGGAGGACGTCCTTGCGTCGTTTCATGTGTTCTTGGAACGTCTTCTCGTCAAGGAAATCGCGATGGTTCTGTTACGATACTCGTCGCTTCCGGGGGCGCGAAATCTCTGCATCGCCGGCGGTTGCGGTCTCAATATCAAATGGAACAGCGCGCTTCGCGCGACCGGATTATTCGATGATGTCTGGGTGCCGCCGTTTCCAAATGACAGTGGTTCGGCAATCGGCGCGGCGTGCGGCGCTATGGCAGCGCAAGATGGCTTCAGGCCATTGGAATGGTCAGTTTACGGTGGCCCCGCCCTGCGGGAGAGCGAGCTTCCGCCAGACTGGGAAGCCGCACCTTGCAGCCTGGGTGAACTTGCCTCGATTCTTGCTGACAACAAGCCCGTCATCTTTCTTTCCGGGCGTGCCGAGCTTGGGCCGCGGGCGTTGGGCGGTAGAAGCATTCTTGCGGCCCCAACGTGCCCGGAAATGAAGGATCATCTCAACGACATCAAACGGCGCGAGCACTTCCGGCCGGTGGCGCCGATCTGTCTGGAAGATCGCGCGCCGGAGATCTTCAGCCCGGGCACGCCAGATCCTTACATGCTGTTCGATCACCAGACCCGAGCGAATTGGCGCGACAAGATCCCGGCAGTGGTACATCTCGACGGCTCGGCGCGGCTGCAGACAATTTCCCGCAACTCTCCTCACAAAGTTGCTGCGCTTCTCGTCGAATTTGAGCAACTCACCGGCATTCCGCTGCTCTGCAACACGAGCGCCAACCTCCATGGACGGGGATTCTTTCCCGATGCTGCGGCGGCATGCCAATGGGGGCGCGTCGAGCATGTGTGGTGCGAGGGCATGCTCTGGAGCAAAACGGTCATCGAGAAGCCATCGCCCACGGAACGACTTCTGTCAGCCTAAGATGAACATGTCCAATATGGCGATCGACCTTGTCGGCGTGAGAAAGTCATTTGGGGACAAGGTTATCGTCAATGACCTGTCGTTCTCGGTTGGGCGCGGAGAGTGCTTCGGGCTGCTTGGGCCAAATGGAGCTGGCAAAAGTACGATTGCGCGCATGCTCCTCGGCATGATTTCCCCCGATCGAGGCAAGATTACGGTCCTCGATGAGCCTGTGCCTTCCCGCGCTCGTGCGGCGCGTGTGCGCGTAGGCGTGGTGCCGCAGTTCGATAACCTTGAGCCCGAGTTCACCGTGCGGGAGAACCTGCTTGTGTTTGGCCGCTATTTCGGCATGAGCGCTCGCAAGATCGAAGCGGTTGTGCCCTCGTTGCTTGAGTTTGCGCGGCTTGAAAGTAAGGCGGACGTGCGCGTCTCCCTTTTGTCCGGTGGTATGAAGCGGCGGCTGACGCTGGCGCGCGCTCTGATCAATGATCCACATCTACTCGTGATGGACGAGCCTACTACGGGGCTCGATCCGCATGCTCGCCACCTGATCTGGGAACGCCTGCGGGCTCTTCTTGCGCTCGGCAAGACGATCCTCTTGACCACTCACTTCATGGAAGAGGCCGAACGCCTTTGCGATCGGCTATGCGTGCTTGAGAGTGGATGCAAAATCGCCGAAGGCAAGCCAGACGCCTTGATCGACGAGCATATCGGCTGCAACGTGATCGAGATCTATGGCGGTGACCTAGATCAACTCCGAGAGCTGATCAGGCCGTATGCGCGGCATATCGAAGTAAGTGGAGAGACGCTTTTTTGTTACGTGCGATGTCCGGAGGAAATCAGCGTGCACCTGCGCGGGCGAGCGGACCTTCGCGTTCTGCAGCGCCCCCCGAATCTCGAAGATGTGTTTTTGCGGTTGACCGGGCGCGAGATGGAGAAATGAGCGATGGATGATGGTTATGCGTCGGTCATGCCGGCTAATGCATACAATTGGACCGCGGTATGGCGTCGAAATTATTTGGCATGGAGGAAAGTCGCGCTTGCATCACTTCTCGGCAACCTCGCAGATCCCATAACCAATCTGTTTGGCCTTGGCTTTGGGCTCGGACTCATTGTGGGACGGGTTGAGGGGACTTCGTACATTGCATTTTTGGCGGCGGGTATGGTCGCGATCAGCGCTATGACATCCGCGACCTTTGAAACTCTGTACGCAGCCTTTGCTCGGATGGATGTCAAGCGCACCTGGGAGGGAATTCTGTTCACACAGCTCACGCTTGGCGATATCGTTTTAGGTGAGTTGGTGTGGGCGGCCAGTAAATCCGTTCTAGCCGGGACAGCAATCGGGATTGTCGCTGCCACCCTGGGTTATGCATCCTGGACGTCGGTTCTTTGTGCGATACCGACAATCGCCCTTACGGGCCTTGTCTTCGCCAGCCTGGCAATGGTCGTCATATCTCTTGCGCCAACTTACGATTACTTCGTGTTTTACCAGTCGCTTGTCCTTACGCCCATGGTGTTCTTGTGTGGCGCGGTCTTTCCGACGAGCCAAATGCCTGACTCCTTTCAGCACTTTTCCGGCTTGTTGCCGCTCGCACATTCAGTCGACCTTATTCGCTCAGTGATGCTTGAGCGCAGCGCCGACAGTGCCGCCCTACACGTAGGTGCGCTCTGCGTTTACGCGGTCTTGCCCTTTTTCGCGTCGATCGCGTTATTTCGGCGCCGCCTGCTGCGTTGACGTGAGTTCAGCGAAACGGAGAAAGTCAAAGCGATGCAGTGTCATGATGCGTTCCGCGGTAGCTCGCGAGTGACCTGGTCTGTCACAGTAGCTTGTGCAACGGCCTTGAGAGGCCGCGATCAAGCCAGCTCTAGGGCCGCCTGTTCGGCCCATCGGTGTCGGACGCCAGCACCCTTATTTCTGAGCGCCTGTCGCCACGGGCCGAGACGGGCCGTGCAAAGTCGTGTTGTGCTGTCTGGCACGCGTACCGGCTGCGCGTGACTGTACAGATTAGATCGGTGGGAAGGCATGGCCTTCCCGTCATGACCAACAGGAGAACGGGATGTTGTGCCTAGGACTGAGTGGCGGCCTTGACAGTATCTATGAAAGCTCTCCGGAGCTACCGAATACATTTCTTCACGATGGCGCTGCGGTACTTGTGCAGGACGGCCGCGTAATTGCTGCTGTCGAAGAGGAGCGCCTCAACCGCGTCAAGCACTCCAACAAGTTCCCCAGCAATTCGATCCGATACTGCCTTTCTACCGCAGGAGTAGAGCTCGGCGACATCGATCGTATCGCGTTCTACGCGACTGAAGCTTACTGCAAAGCCATGCTCGAGCGCCTTTCTGTTTCTCAGCCCGTTCCGTTGGACCCCAAACTGTTGCTGCGGCAGCTGTTGGCACGGGAATTCGGGGCCGAGATCAATCCGTCCCGGGTTTCCTTCGTGAATCACCACGAAGCACATGCCGTGAGCGCGTTTGCCATGTCCGGGTTCGAGCAAAGTCTGGTCTTTGCGATCGACGGCGGGGGCGATTTTCTCTCAGGCTTAATGGCGGTAGGGTCCGGCACCGAAATTGCGGAGCTTGTAAGTTTCCCGGAACACAACTCTCTTGGGCTGTTCTATCTCGAGACGATCCGATATCTCGGCTACGGGATGTTCGACGAGTACAAAGTGATGGGGCTTGCACCGTATGGTGATCCCGATCGCTATCGCGAGCTCTTCGGGCAGTTCTACGAGTTGTTGGACAGCGGTGGCTATCGCGTTCACCTGGATCGAATCGGACCGGCCCTGGTGCGCAACATCCAGGTTCGGCGAAAGGGAATGCCATTCACCCAACAGCATCGAGATGTCAGCGCGTCGCTGCAGGAAGCCCTGGAGCGGATCGTGTTTCACACCCTGCGGCACCATCGTGAGGCGACGGGCATGACACGCTTGTGCCTAGCTGGCGGGGTGGCCCATAATTGCACGCTGAACGGTAAGCTGCTTTATTCCGGGCTATTTGACGACATCTTTGTTCAACCCGCGGCGCACGACGCCGGTTGCGCGCTCGGCGCCGCATTAATGCTATCAAGCGAGCTAGGCAGGCCAGCGCCGCGCGAGCGACTACCGGACGTTTATTGGGGGCCCGATCTCGGGAACGAGCAAGCCGTAGAGCTTGAGCTCAACGCATGGTCAGGCCACCTCGACATTCGACGAAGTGATGACGTAGCATCCAGTGCGGCAGACTGGATGGCAAATGGCGCTGTAATCGGCTGGGTTCAGGGTCGCTCTGAGTTCGGCCCACGTGCGCTTGGTAACCGCAGCATTCTAGCGGACCCACGGCCTGCGGAAAACAAAGACCGCATCAACGCGATGGTCAAGAAGCGCGAGGGCTATCGCCCCTTTGCGCCATCTGCACTAGAGGAGGACGCGAGCGAGTTCTTTGAGCTCCCCGACGGCACGCGGCAGCTCCCCTTCATGAACTTCGTGGTTCGTGTGCGTGAAGCCAAGCGTAACGTGCTCGGTGCGATTACGCACGTTGATGGGACCGCTCGGCTGCAGACCGTATCGCGCAAGACAAACCCCGCCTACTGGGATGTCATTAATGCGTTCAAGAAGCGAACGGGCATTCCGATTCTTCTAAATACCTCATTTAACAACAATGCCGAACCGATCGTGCAGTCCGTGTCAGATGCGATCACCACGTTTTTGACGACTGATCTGGACGGTCTTGTTGTTGGGCCGTTCCTCGTCAGGAAACGATCAGCATCACTGCAGGATTGGAGTGCGCTTGGCGCGTCATTGCCGCCGTATGCATCTCTTCATCGTGTTCGCTCCCACATAGCGCCAGATCGTCAGGAAACGATCTGCGAGATCCGCACCGGACATTCCGCCCACTCTAGCATGCGTATCTCACCTGAGCTTTTCGAGATCTTGATGCGAATCGAGGGCGAGGCGTCGCTCGGGTCGCTTTTCGACACAGCCCTGCTGGACCAGGCCAAGCGTGAAGATCTTGTGAAGGAATTGCGGCTCGTATGGGAGCTTCGGGGCATTCGCCTGCATCCGCTGCGCGGGGGTTGCGGTCACAACAAAGTGCCAAGCGGAACCTAGCCGTGACTCATGAGCATGGCCACGCCCATGCGTGCATGTGAGGGGACCAGGCCATCCGATGCAGAGGGGACATCGGGCATCGGACTTCGGGCAGGTCGATGCAACCCCGCCGAAGAAACGACGATCGTATTGAGAAAACGCGGCCCATCACGGATAGCCCTGCTATGAAGTTCTACCGATGCAGCTCGTCGGCACCGCGATTTCAGGCCGTGACGCCGGGCGAGAAGATACCCGAGACGTCTGTATTGACGTCTCTTGTCCAACCAGGAGCGCGTGAAAAGGCAAGGCAGATGGGTAGCGGTTCGAGCAATGATCGGTTCGTCGTGTCCCGGCGACGTACGGGGTTCGGCGACTGTCTGTGGTCACTGGCGGCAGCCTGGCGTTTTGCAAGGCAGACAGGACGGACGCTGGCCATTGATTGGCGGGGATCTTGTTATCTTGATGAACCATTCACCAATGCCTTTCCAGTCTTCTTCGAACCGGTTGATAACATTGCAGGTGTGCAGGTAATTTGCGATGACGACATCAATCAACGTTCGTTTCCGGGACCATTCTTTCCGGCATGGTGGAATAAGCCATCTATCGATTGCGTCTATCGCCCGGACGAGCAGATTTTCCGGGAACGCGACCAACTCGATCAACTGTTCCAAAGTCAGAAGGATAGCGACGCTAGCACGGTCATCTGTGATGCCTGCCTGATGTGGCGGTGCGATCAGGAGGCGGAACGAGAAATCTTCCGGAGTATCAAGCCGCGACCTGAAATTCAGGCTCGGATTGATGCTATTTACCGCGAGCACTTTGAGCCGTACAGCGTCGTCGGCATTCATGTCCGGCATGGCAACGGCGAAGATATTATGGGGCATGCTCCTTACTGGGCTGACGCGGAGCGCGCCTTGCAGCAGGTCTGCAGTGCCATTGATAGGGCCAGGGGTTTGCCCCACCCAAAACCTGTAAGGGCGTTCTTGTGCACGGACAGCGCGTTCGTCCTTGAGCAGGTTTCGGCTAAATTCCCTGATGTTTTCGTGATCCCAAAGCAGTTCCAGGCGCGCCAAGCCGGCCCATTGCACAATCCGGCCCTCGGAGCCGAAGGTGGCTTTTCCGCCCTCACCGAGATGTATCTCCTTGCCCGCTGCGACACCGTGATCCGTTTTCCCCCGACGAGCGCCTTCACGCGCTATGCGCGTCTCTTCGCCCCACGCGTTATAGAATTCGATTTGAAGGATCCGGGCCGGTTGATCCTCATTGAGGAGGACTCGCAAGAGCTCATGGCTTCATGAAAGTCGCAAACCGCTTGACCGATCTGACGGCTGCTCTGTGATCCAAGAGTACTGAAAGATCTTTCGGTGCGACGATTTTTTCCCGTGTTGCAGTTGCCGCAAACTTTCGGCGGCGAACAGAACGAAGCGGCGGTCGGATGCCTCGGCTGAAGTCGCGACTCCGACAACGGCCCTAAAGTGCTGGCTTCAGCGTATCAAGAGGAGCGCGTCTTCGTTTCGGGTAGGCCAGACATGGAAGCGAATCGGCGCTCAATCACGGATGAACGTTGCAGCATGCCAGCTCGTGCTTGGAACCGACCCGCCCCGCGAGATCCCAGTGCCGCTTAGAGCATGGTGCGATAGATCAAAATCGACCCCTGGCGAATCTAACGTGCAAGCCTTGTACGTCAGTTTTTGAGTTAGTGGCGAATGGCCGTGGCTGCTATTCCGAGCGATTTTTGACTTCGACGAGAGGTGCAGACGAGCCGCAGGCTCGCACGGCTGAGCGATCAAGAAGGCGAACGCGGCTGGTCGTCCTTTCATGAAGCAGGCGCGTGTACTCGCAAACTCACGTAGCGAATTCACCGTCACTGTTGCAAAGCTCACCGCCGTTGTCTTGAATCCGCCAAGCATTCCGCGAGCGCGACATTAGGACGCAAAACGGAAGTGGAGTTACGTGCATCGCGGCGGCGCAAATCCTGCTACGGGTGCGGGGCGCAACAGTAGAGGAGGCGGCCGTGGGTCTCGATCTGCCAAACGAAAAACTAATCAGAGCGCTGCCCGCAGCACATTTGGATCGCCTCGTTGAGGCCGATAAAGCGCAAGTTGATCGTGGTGAGCCGAAGGCGATGTTCCTCACCGGGGCATCACGCGGAATTGGCCATGCCACCGCTAAGCTATTCTCGGAGGCGGGCTGGCGCGTCATTTCTTGCGCGCGCCAACCGTTCGACGGCGAGCGATGCCCCTGGGGGGCTGGGAATGACGATCACTTCCAGATTGACCTCGGCGATCATCGAATGCTGTCGCGCGCGATCACCGAGGTCAAGAAGCGCCTGGCCGGTGCGCCCTTGCACGCGCTGGTGAATAATGCAGGTGTCTCGCCCAAAACGCCCACTGGCGATCGGCTGACATCGTTGACCACGTCAATCGATACCTGGATGACGGTCTTTCACCTTAATCTGGTGGCTCCGATCCTGCTGGCGCAGGGTTTGTTTGATGAGCTAAGAGCCGCGTCAGGATCGATCGTGAATGTGACGTCAATTGCGGGCTCGCGGGTGCACCCATTCGCCGGTAGCGCCTACGCGACCTCGAAAGCTGCGCTTGCGAGCCTCACACGCGAACTGGCCCACGACTACGCGCCGCATGGCATTCGCGTAAATGCGATCGCGCCCGGCGAAATCAAAACAGACATGCTATCGCCGGAGACGGAAGCCCGTCTCGTTCCCAGTATCCCGCTGCGCAGAGTGGGGACCCCGGATGAAACGGCCAAGGTCATCTTCTTCCTGTGCTCGGATGCGGCGAGTTATGTCACGGGTGCTGAGGTGCCGATCAATGGTGGGCAGCATCTGTGAATCGGCCGGCGCGGCGGCGAAGCTGACTTGAACTGGAGCAACCGCGTTCGTGTTCTCCGCTGACGGCGCGCATACAATCAACAAAAAATGAATCGAAGGCACACTGCAAGTTTACTGTCGTGCCATCAAAAAGTGTCAGGGTTCGATGTCATCTCGTCAACATTTGGCGCTAGATCGAGAGTGACATGCAAAACGAAGCTCGCCAATCCCGACACGGCTCGAGGGAGGACGATCAGGACAACGGAGACAGGCTCATGCTGCATATTCCTTCCTCGAGCGAAAGACCTGCCTCGCAACAGGAGCCGGAACGCAAGGCCTCGGGGGACCCGTGGCATGAGAACGCGCTGACCGGCATCTTGGAAATATCAAAAATACTCAATGCTCCTGGTCGGCTCGAAGTCACCTTGGCCAAAGTCCTTGCTGTTCTGCAATCGTTTGTGCAGATGCGACACGGCATCGTCTCACTGTTCAGGGATGACGGCATGCCAGAAATTACAGTCGGCGCCGGCTCGAGCGAAGGTACCGACGAAGGTTACCCGAGCTACCTGCCGCAGAAAGCAGTCGACGAGATTGTAACGACAGGCAGGGCTCTTGTCGTCGAGAACGTTGCCGCCGAGCCGGCCTTCAGCGCTGCCGACCGGGAGGTTCTCGGCGCCTCCGAGAGTATACCGGTAGCATTCATCGGGGTTCCGATTCGCATTGATGCCGGGATCGTTGGCACGCTGACGATCGACCGTATCCCGGAGGAAAGTTCAAGTCTCGGGCTTGAGTACGATGCGCGGCTGCTCACCATGGTCGCCAACCTGGTGGGACAAACAGTGAAATTACATCGCTTGTTAGCCGGCGATCGCGAGCCATTGTTAGTGGACAAAGACCGGCTAGAGAGGCAGCTAGTCGACGGTGGGCCGCCCGCTCGCGAGCGTAAGAAGCTTCACGCCCACGCGATCATTGGCGACAGCCCGGCGCTGAGCGGGCTGCTCGAGAAGGTTGCGGTTGTAGCCAGATCGAACAGCACGGTTCTGCTGCGTGGCGAATCGGGCACCGGCAAGGAGCTTGTAGCCAAGGCCATTCACGAGTCATCGTCCCGTGCTAAGCGGCCGTTCGTTAAGCTGAATTGCGCGGCGCTCCCCGAGACGGTCCTGGAATCGGAATTGTTTGGCCATGAGAAAGGTGCCTTTACCGGTGCTGTCAGCTCTCGTAAGGGGCGCTTCGAACTTGCTGACAAAGGAACGCTATTTCTCGACGAGATCGGCGAGATCTCAGCTCCGTTTCAGGCGAAGTTGCTGCGAGTTCTGCAAGAGCAGGAGTTCGAGCGCGTTGGTAGCAATCACACGATTAAGGTCGATGTTCGAGTTATAGCTGCGACCAACAGGAACCTCGAAGAGGCCGTGGCAAGGCGTGAGTTCCGCGCGGACCTCTATTATCGTATTAACGTAGTGCCCTTGTT
Organism: Bradyrhizobium sp. CCBAU 45384; assembly: GCF_028128665.1. NCBI lineage: Bacteria > Pseudomonadati > Pseudomonadota > Alphaproteobacteria > Hyphomicrobiales > Nitrobacteraceae > Bradyrhizobium > Bradyrhizobium sp. CCBAU 45384. Next base: position 16,349 of record NZ_LBIZ01000081.1, on the reverse strand, counting down.
GTTGCCGCCGCTGCGCGAAAGACGCAGTGATATTCCGCTGCTCGCCAAAGAGTTCCTCAGAAAGTTCAACAGCGAGAACGGCCGTGCGCTCACCCTGGAGGCGAGTGCGATCGAAGTACTGATGAGCTGTGGCTTTCCGGGAAATGTCCGCGAACTCGAAAACTGTATCGAGCGGACAGCGACGCTGTGTTCCGGATCATCGATTGTGAGAAGTGACTTTGCATGCAGCCAAGACCAGTGCCGTTCCACGATGCTGTGGAAAGGCACATCGTACGGCAAAGCAGACCAGGCGGCGCCGATGCAACCGACGCCCGCAGAGCCCATCATTCCGCTAGCCGAAACGACCCCGCCGCCGCAGTCCGGCTGCGAACTGGCCCCACAGGCACCTCCGGGCACGGTTCTCGTTAGTGGTGCGAGGATGGCCGATCGCGAGCGGGTCATTGCGGCGATGGAAAAATCTGGCTGGGTGCAGGCCAAGGCAGCGCGCCTACTTGGACTAACCCCGCGCCAAGTCGGCTACGCGCTGAGGAAATACGGAATCGAGATAAAGCGGTTCTGAACGGCTACATCGGTCTGATCTGTTACCGCCAAATCGATAGGTGAAGACGATCCGCCTAGGCAGTTCGTGCAATCTGACGGGAATGGGACCCTCCGCGGCGCCGACTTGGCTGCAAGCGCGGCGACCGCGAGCAGGGCTGATCTGTTCAGTGAGAGATGGAGCGTGCGCCATGAGAGCCTCAACTGCGGGTCATACAATCGCGAACCGCCGGTTGCTCGTGACGTAAGAGCTATCGTACCTATGCTCAATCAAGCCGGATTAGCAAATGAAATGCTTATTGACCCTCCATCTGTCCGATGCGCGCAGGTGACTAGCGACAATCATCCCGCAAGCCGTCCTGCCGTCACTTGCGTGGCGCGCGCTCAGGAACAGCGCTGTCGGAGCCCTGACTCGTGTCGGCATTCGTTTGTCAGGAAGCAGGCTAGAGAGGCGCATTACCCGGTTTGAGCCTTTGTGACCGCAAGCCGAGTCCAAAACGGCGGGGATGGTACAACACTTGCTGTTCTCTTCGCAGCTGACGCTACTTTAGGAGCAACCCCTTGCATAATGTTGTCTGCATCAAACAAGTTCCGGACTCGGCGCAGATCCGCGTGCACCCCGTAACCAATACAATCATGCGTCAGGGAGTGCCGACCATCATCAACCCATATGACCTCTTCGCCCTCGAGGCCGCGCTGGAGCTGCGCGATCGGTTCGGTGGCGAAATTACCGTGCTCACCATGGGACCGCCATCGGCCGAGGACTCGTTGAGAAAGGCTCTGACCTATGGTGCTGATCGCGCCGTCCTGCTTACCGATCGCTGCTTTGCGGGCTCCGATACGCTGGCCACAACCTATGCACTTGCAACAGCGATCCGTAAAATTGGTAAGGAATATGGCCAGACAAACCTTATCTTCACGGGAAAGCAGACCATCGACGGAGATACTGCGCAGGTTGGCCCCGGCATCGCAAAGCGACTGGGCGTAGGCCAGCTAACTTACGTTGCGAAGGTCAGATCCTTGGACGTCGCCAATCAAACAATAGAAGCGGAGCGACGCTCGGAAGGTGGTGTGCAGGTTCTGCACACCAGATTGCCCTGCCTCATCACGATGCTTGAGGCGACGAATCAGATTCGGCGCGGTGCGATGCCGGATGCCTTGCGTGCCGCGCGTGCCCAAATCGTGAAATGGAGCGCGCAAGATGCCGGCGTCGAAGACATCTCCAAATGCGGGCTCAAGGGCTCGCCAACTGTCGTCAAGCGTGTGTTCGCTCCCTCTGCGCGCGCCGAGAAGGCGGCGTTGGTTGAGTCCGCCGAGCAACCCGCGCAGGCGTTGATGGACGCAATTTTCTCGCATCAACCGAAGCTCGAAACCGATCTTACGGCACTTGCTCGTGAGGCTCGATCAGGAGAGTCCAGGCAATCCTAGCAATTGCGCTCCAAGGAATTTAGCAATGCCGCGCCCGTGTCGATGAGCGCGCTGCATATAGCTACGAATCTCGACCAGCTGCCGATAGAGTCTGCTATGGCGATCAGTCGATCTCGCGATTAATTGGGGCCGCATGGTCGTAGACCACGTTATGGTTACAGTCGATGCCTGCAAACGCACAGGATTGTCGGGATACGGCCAAACTGGCTTGCGCCTATTCCAGATCCTCCGCTCGGTCGTGTTCGACAGCGTGGAAGGCCACTGCTTCGCCGGTAACGGTCGCAAGCGAAGACGGAATACGTCAGCGACCCTCGTCACAATACTAGCGCAAGCCCCTGCGTGCCAAAAGCGCTGTCGCTGGCTCTAGGGCGCAAAGCCAATCTCGGGCGCCCTTGAGGCAATCTCCACGATTCAGCAGGCCCCGTACGCATGAGAACGGCTACAGGCGGTTCGCTATTTGGCTCCTAACGGCGGTGCGCAGCCTCTCAAGTGCCATGCACTTGCAATGGGGAGAGGTCACGAGCTTATACTTCGGACACTTACGAAGCTAATTCAAAAAGTTGGCATCATGATTGCTGTGAGCCAGTAGTAACCTAAGAGGTGGCAGTCGCGAACCTGCCCCACCAGAGACCGGACGCCTTATGAGCTCGGTAGGTACGAATTGGATTTTGCAAATGCTGCACCAAGCTGACAGCGCTTTGATGAAATGGCAGCAGCACCCGCGAGGGCTTGACTCATTCGGCCCGGACCGCGAAAGCTGCAAGATCGCCGAGAGAGCAGGCGCGCCACTCGCGCACGGGACACTAGCCTTTGCTTGGCGTGCGCGGCGAAGTATTCACGATGAGCCTCCACGCGCATGCCGGCCGTGGCTAGCATTGCAGCATCGGATTGCTGGGGGACCGGATACCGACGGATCCTCCCTGCTCCATCAATGAACGCATTCCCTTCGATGTGCATGGGCAGGACAGAGCATGCCGCTTTCTGCCCCGGCCAAGGAAACTACGAAAGTTCGCCAGGAAGGTGAACGCAGTCATAGGCCCTTCGAAGCCAAAGAACTCTGGCCGGTTAATAGTTGACCTGGATACGGAGTTGCTTCGCCAAAGACCGGTTCGCTTCTCATCTGCAAGAGTCAAATGACATCTCGAGCGTCTCAATTTGCACCGGATCAACCTCCGAAGATATCGTGCGAGTACTTGACCGAGCAAGCACAGGCCTTGTTCGGTCCGCATCCGTTCGCCTCGCAGATGTCCGAAGATCAAATCGCCAGCCTGCTGCCTGAATACCTGGCGATGTCACAGGCGTTCCCATACCTGCAGGCAGGGTCCCAAAGGGATCTCATATTCGATGCAATGCATCAAAATCGGGATATTGCGAGGGACATTGAACTGACCAGCGTGGTCGCTAATTTTATCTGCTGGGATGAGACCGGTGGCCATGGCCGGATTCTCCAGGGCGATAAGGCAGCGCTACCCGATATTCTTGTGACGGAATACTTTCACTCCAACCTCTTGAGAAAGGATGCCTCGCAACTACTCGGCAGAGCAATACTGCCCAACTATAGCGACAGGACGAAGCAGTACCTGCATTCTCTCTTTGCCGGATTGTCATCGAAAGACGCCCTGGTACGTTGCGCCTACATGGTTGCGTTTGAACTCCATGCTGCGGATATGATCCAGTCGCTGTGGACCACTCTGGTAAGGACCTTTAAAGCGCGACCGGACGATCTCGAGTATTTTCGCGTTCATGTCGGCGGAGAGGATCCTGCGGAGAAGTACCACGGAGAAATGACAGGCCGGCTGATTGGCAAACTCGTGCCGCCCGGGAGTAGTGATCGATTTTTGGATGAATTCGATCGAGCCTATCAGCTTAGTGTCCAATGGTGCCGCGATCTGCTCGGAATGGTCGTGCGCACGGGAGATGATTGCTCCGAGATCCAACATCATGGGCGCTGTCATTGTGGCTCCATCAAGTTCCACGTCAGTGCGCCGCGAGAGCTGTCTGCAATTCGATGCAATTGCTCAATTTGTCAAATGTCTGGATTCGTCCACTTGCTCGTAACTGGCAATAAGCTACGCATCGAGTGCGGTGAAGAATTCCTCACTACGTACCAGTTCAACAAGAACATTGCTCGGCACACGTTTTGCCGGCTTTGTGGCGTAAAGCCATTCTATAGGCCGAGGTCGAGCCCCTCCGGATTCAGCGTAAATGTTCGATGTCTGGATAGAAGGACCATCGAGCGCATAAGAATAACTGAGTTCGACGGCGAGCATTGGGAGCAAGCATTTGCGTCAATGCACCAGGACCCGGAGTCATGCGGCGAAAATCAAAGGAGTGAGCTCGAATGGCGCGCGTAATGAATGATAAATCCCGTCTGCTTTCAGAAGAAGTTCTGACAAAGTACCGCGTAGAGCTGTTAGTAAAAGGGACGGTCGTGATCGCTCCGCAGATATTGTTCACGCAAGACGACTTGGCCAAGATCGATCATCTGCAAGCTGATATCCCGGAAGAAGAAGTGCGGGAGGGAGATGCCGGCGACTTGCACAGGGTCTTTGTCAAGCGCGTGAGAGTAGACCCGCCGGGCCGCGCGCCTATCAACGTGAGTGGGACAGCTGCACGGCAGATCATGCAGCTACTCGAAAGTAAGGACCGCAGTTTCGCGCTAAGCAAGATATTCGGAGCATCCTCAGATTACGTGGTTCGCCGATGCCAAATGCATCGCATGCCGCCGGGGTCCTTTGTCGGCATCCATTTGGACGCGGAGAGCGATCCGGATTTCGAGTACTCTGTGATTGTGCAGCTAACGGGAGACTTCAACGGTGGCGAATTCGTGGTACATCCAACGCGGTACGAACAACACGTATTCCGACCGCCATTTGGCGCTATGATTGTCACAACATGTAAGGTCCGGCATGAGGTAAGGCCGGTGTTGAGCGGGGAGCGCCGATCCCTCGTGTACTTCTGTTCGAAACGTGGCGGCGCGAACCGCCGGATCATCGGAAGCTCTACCGCTCGGCTTTAGGGTGGCGCCTGATGTGGTTCTCCAAGAATCGGGCGGCGAGCGAGCTCTGCGGAGAATTAAATAATTTCCCATCTTGTGGTCAGACTGACCTTCGTAAGTCTAAGGCAATTCTTGACGGAAGCGATGGCTAGCATTGATCTATGTATGGCCACAACACATCATCCGACCAAAGCTTACTCGGTGATCGTGGTCATCTTCCTCGCTGCGTGAAACCGCGGGGTCGACGGCGGCGCGCGATAGTGCGCCCGCTGGCAGCGGCGCCGAAGTGAGCGGCTGACGGTGTGATCGCTAGAAGCTCAACAATCGGTGTTGCTGATCGTGGGCCGCGGGCCTGTTGGGCGCAATGACAACGCACTCCACAGTGCCAGCCTCTTCGTCGGCGGCAAGTGGGATTACGCCCTCCTTACGGGTGCGGTCGTATATCAGTCCATCTTTGACGAAACGATCGTGCGCGGCTCGGAAGGATGGTGATGGGACATTTCTTACTGATAAAACAACGTTGGAACCGGAATGGTCGAAGCCTAACAGACGGACGGCAATGTTGTGTAACACCGAGCCGCCACCCCAGCGGCCGTTCGCTTCATTGAACAGCAACCGTCCATCTTTAGCGAAAATGGCGTCGATGTTGATCATTCCGCGATATCCGAGGTCGCGCGCTAGTGCCACGTATCGGTAGGCATGCGCCTGGGCAGCCAACCGTTGCCCGTTCTCCAGGTCGCTGGGAAGCTCAAGCCCGCTCCAGATCAGAGCTCTTTCGGATCGGTCTGTGCTTTTGCGCAGACGTATGCTTCCACTATTGATAAAAGCGATTGATGCATCATCCCGGATTGCATACTCGAGATAGAACAAAGATTGGGCCAAGTGGTACGATTCCACGACAAGCGTCCGACAGGAGGCTGTTGTCATCTCAGACCAAAGTGCTTCGGGATCAAACGACGGCCACGAGATCCACCGAGTATCCCTGGCTCCAGGCAGCGGATCGCTCTTATTGCTGGTCAAGATGACATTTCCGACGCCACCAGCTCCATTATCCAACTTTACAATGACCCTGCCGGTCTCGGATTTGAGGGAGGTGACGGCTTCGAAGAGTCCATTTGGGTCTGTCGCGACTGCCCCACGAGGGAGCGGAAGTGCGACGCCAGTTGCCAATTGGCGGAAGTGGCTCTTGCGATTGAACAGATCAGGCCCGCGCTGCAGAGCGAACTCGTCACCGGTGTTCGGTATGCCTAGCATGGCCGCCAGCCGTGCGACGCCTTCGGTAGAGTAGCAGGGATACAATCGCCAGGCTGATTTTTGACAAAGATGTCTTTTGATTCGCTCGAGAACAGTCTTGGACAGCAACGTACAATCATCGAGGATCGTCGATTGGCGGCTCGCAGGTACAACCAGGCGAAGACTCGATACATCGAAATTGAGCGTCCTGCCAATGAAGGATAGCAGATCCGCCGGGATCACTACCGGGGAGACTATCAGGTCGCCCTCCTGAGCGAACCACGCTGAACGATATGCCGAGTTGGCAGCCAGCGAAAGTTGAGCTTTTGTTAGATGGGCGCCCGACATCTGAGGCGTACCTGCATTCATAATTATGATCCGCGGCATTCTCGACTCCGGGTATCTGGACGTGATCGGGATGGGATCATCATGGCAACCATGATGTCTTTGCCACGCCGCGGTGAGGCTCTGAGAGAGCGTAGATTTTGCGCCGTCTCGAGTCACCTACGATGTAGCGCGAGCGAACGGCTTGTCTCCGATCTGCGGATCTCGATTGACAGCTCGGTCGCGTGGCGAGTCGGTTCAGCGAAAAAGCTTTACGTCGCCTAGCACGGTCTTCGGAATCGTTCGCGTGAAATGATCTCGCGGGGGACGCTAGAATGGTTTGTGACCGGATATCTGCGATCAGCGCTTCCTCGATCTGGCCTCCCCGTCGCTCGGTCACATAACCGTCCGGTGCTTCTTCCCAGCGCGCATCGGCTCGGCCGACCAGCTGCATTCGGCTACATCTGGATATTCCGTAAGCGCTCGCTCTATTCTTGCTATACGGAGAGTTTCGATTGAAATAATCGAGATTTGTGTTGCCGCCGTAAAGCCTAAGAGGTCCACCAGTGTCGCAGCGTTCCATGTCCCGGGCGAGGCTAGGAATTTCGCGGCGGTCTCCACTCTGGACACCGAAGCGCCTTTCGAAGGTAGGAGATGCCCGCTCGATGTGTCGACTGACGGCATAGCTGGGCGTCTTCCGGTCGAAATGGATTGTGGTCTTGTCGAGAATATACGTATTGTGTTGCTCGGCCATGGTCGAGCAATCCAGTTGGTTATTCATGTCTATCAGGTCCGCACATTATATCTGCGTGGCGGTGTCCCGGTGATATGCTTCGGTTGCCCCTTGTACAGGCTATGATCACAGGGGCTTGGCAGAACCCGGCTTTTGATGGTTGTCATGGGTTGCGAAGGATAGATATCGCTCGAGGGTAATCTGCCGATCGATCACTCACTTTGCTCTGCTGCGCTCGTGTGCATCTGTCGGTAGTGATGGGCGCACCACGAAGAGGTTTTCTTGCCGCGCCTTTGCTATACAGGCTCGCCGCACATATAGGCCGTTCTCATATCTCCATCTTTGAAGCCGATGATGTAACGGCACTGGCCGGCACTATGATCAATTAACAGGACCTTCTTAAGGCCATCCGGGTCTTTCAACTTTCTGCTCCAGCATGCCAAGAAATGTCTTCTGTGCCGCGCTGGTTGCGCGGAGCCAAACCCGCGGGTCACTCCTCGAAAATCCGCGCTGGCTCACCATCTGCCGCACCTTGCGCGTTGAAATGCCTTGCCACGTGCCGGAAAGCAGTTTGAAAGTAGCGGGTTCGGCGTACTGAGTTTTTGCGTTGCTGCGCGAGGGGAGGGGCTTGCTAGCAAAGCAGCGCCACCCAGGGGCGTGGGATAGAGTTCCAAGCCGACAAATGCTGACCTTATCGGCTCTCTGGCGGAGCGGCCGCCGACAGCTGCATGGCTCGGATCAGAAATGCCGAACCATTTGAGGCTACGTGCGAGCTCTGCCGCCGCGATCGGAAGTCGCTGTACAGCCCTCCCGAGTGACGGGTTATAGAGAATGAGGAGCGGCCATCGTTCCGCGGATCTGAGGAGCTGAGACATTCGAAGTCCTTGCGACCCGGATGGGTGCCACCCCAAGAGCCTACGATTTAACGCTACGTCAGGTTCAAGCCATTTTGGGCGGTCTACGGGAACGTGGCCAAGTTCACGCTGGCCCAAGCAGCCCGCCAAGTTCTGTCGCAAGCATTTCAGCGCTGCCCTGGTTGGGCTGTTGCCCTGTAAGCCCTTTGATGAGAGATTCGACGAATACGACGGCGGCGTGTCCAACGCACGTTGGTCGCTGACTTCCGACGAAAGTTGGAGTTGCTCACGGGGCGTATGCGGGAATGCCCATCGGCGGTCAGCCTGAGAAGGGCAAGAGTCGCGTCGCTTAGCAATCTCGATTGTCCACCGCCGGACGAGCGAGCAGATCGAAGCCTGGCTTGGCGGCAAGTATTTTTAGGATCCGCGTAAAGCACGATATCGACCTCACAGAATATCCCGCATGGAGTCGACGCACCTAATGCAGTCTCAGGAGAACACGCCGTTTTGCTTCGATAAGATGCTCATCCAGGATCTCGTGCAGCACACGCCGCAGTTCTGGCGGGATCGAGCTATCTGAATCGATCAACTCCCGAAACTTCCGAATGATGTGTTCTATCGTTGCGATCGTTCCGAGTGTTTCAATCCTTTGCCGGGGTATCACAGATTATCTCCTTTGGCGCGCAACGCACGTTGCGGCGCGGGTCCTCACCTCAGCAACCTCGCCTGGAACAGCCTCTAGTAGGCCAAGGGATGGCTGTCGGGTCACGTGCTCAGCGCGAGTTGTTTTGATAAAGACTTGCGTCGGTAGCGTTCACTCGAATTCCGCAAAACTGGCGCGTATTGCGGCTGCAATATTTTCGCGCGCGTAAGCTGCACTGTTGACGGCATCGATCGAGCATCAGCCAGCTCGGCTCTCAGGCGTTTGAAACCGCGATCAAGCGATTCAGCCGGGCGGCTGCAGCGCCGCGATCAAGTGATTCTTGTCCAAGTACTACGCCTTCCTGTAGGTTCGAGGCACGCCCGGCCACCACCAGTGCCGCCGCCGCGTTCAAAAGTGCGGCATCACGAAAACGTCCTGGCAGGCCATCGAGCACTTTTTGTAACGCGGCGGCATGAGCCTCAACATCACAGCTCTCCAACGCATCGGCGCGGTAGCGCGGGAGCCCGGCTTCCTCCGGCGTCACTTCGAACGTGCGGACTGTACCAGCCTCAACCGCAGCAACGAAGCTGGTGCCGGTGAGGGATAGTTCATCGAGCCCGTCCGAGCCATGAACAACCCAAACCGAATCGGCGCCCAAGTTGTTCAAGACGTACGCCAGAGGCTGCACCCATTCGGGAGTGAACACTCCAAGGATCTGCCGCTTGACGCCGGCCGGATTGGACAGAGCCTCGATCAGATTGAACATCGTGTGGGTTCCAAGCACGCTCCGGATCTGGCTGATGCGCTGCATCGCAGGATAGCCGGCTGATGCAAACATGAAGCCAATGTCGGCTTCCTGCACACAACGTGCAATTGCGTCGGGCTCGAGATCGACCTTTACGCCTAGGCGCGCCAACACGTCTGCGATGCTCGAGCGCAAAGACGCAGCGCGTCTGACATTCTTGGCGACGGGAACGCCGACGCCGGCTACGATGAAGCAAGCGCACGTCGATACGTTGAGCGAACACATAGCGGTATCGCTCGTGCCAGTGATATCGATGGGGTCGCATCGCATTTCCAGCTTGGGCATCATATTTCGCATTGCGGATGCGGCGCCGGTGACTTCTTCGACTGTCTCGCCACGGACCCTCATCCCGATCAACAAGCCACCGATCTGCGAGGGAGTTGCGTCACCCGACATCATGCTGTCAAACGCTGACGCAGCCTCTTCACGCGTCAGAGTGGCGCCGCTGGCAACTTTGGCGATGATCGACTTGAGCGGTTCCATCGAACTTTACACGTTCCTTTGTCCAATCTGCGGCCTGACCGTTCAGTCACGTGCCTTTGCAAAAAGAGTGCCTTGTCGCAGCTGCCGGTCTATTCGCACGCGATATGCCCCCCTGTCCTTGAGGCGGCCGTCAGGTGAGGGTGAGCATCGGAGGCGACGCTACAACCTGACGCTACGTGAGGGTCAAGCTCTCTCCATTCGATGGTGCCGTCGATGGGATCATGGCGGCTAGTCTTGGCTTTCCGAGCGCCGGCGTAGCGCAGCCGCTGATGGGCCTCCCGCGCACTCTGAGTATATCGTGCTGAAGAGTTCAGACCGAGCTCCGGGTCGCAAATGAGCCTGTGTGCGACAGCCTCAAGCGCTGACGCGTCCTAGATCCGCCCGCATGAAGTGGTGAGCCGCCCGGCGAGCCCTCGAGTGACGCTGCATGTCAAGCTGGGTGACGTCTGGAGAGGAGTCGGACGGACAGGTTGCAGCATCTTCATTTCGAGCCGCTGCTCTTATTGCTGATGTCCCGCCTGGAGATCACGTCGCGACATTGCTGACTGAGACGATCTTGCCTGGATCTGAGGCAGGCAGCGAGAGCGGAGCGATCCGGTATTTTGACTACTACAGGAGCGGAACACGTCTTCCATGCGGGCCTCTTTCTCCTCTGCGGTCGGCATTCGATCACGCGCGTTGAGCGGCCCGAGCATTACAGTTGTCATTGCCGGGCCAAGAGGGAGGGGGCGGCAGGTGAGTATGAGGCACGAAGCCAAGTAACTTCGCTGTTGTCGATTCATTGATTCGGTGGAGCTACGCATTTTTCTTGCTGCGCGGAGCGCGCCACCTGCCAACTGTACGGAGCTCGTCATCTATCCAGCATGACAGGGGCGACACCTCCCATACCGGCGGAGCCTCACGATAGGGGGAAAGGTTGCGCCGACGCAGCAGACGATCTTTTTGGAGCTGCTGGTGGTTGTGCGGCCGGTGCATGCCTCGATGTCTCGCGGCATTGCTTGGGCCTGCCTGCACATGACCTGAGGGACTATGGGGCAGCCTAATCGCCGGCCGATGAGTGACCGAGGACTCGGCACGATGCCGGCTCGAAGCGGCACAGGGCAGCTCTGGCGAAGAAAAGAGATCAGGCAAGCCAGATGTGGTTAGGTCGTTGTTGATGACGCATTCGGTTTTGCAAGATCGACTATGATGACGCGCTGGGACATCGTTTAGTATCACCGCCCTTCTGTTCCACATTTGTCAAGAGGTTGGGTGGGTCTATCTGTGAGGTAGGTCTCGTCTTGCGTGGGGTTAAGCGAGACTGCGGTGATAGGAGACCTGCCCTGTAGACCTCGCAACGCGCGATCTCGTCCAGCAGAGACAGGATTAGCATTCGATGAATTGCGGGCAGGCCTGCATCGGGATGATATGAGGCTCTCTATTCGGTCGTCCCGCGCGAGTGTAGGTGCTTGAGGCATTGGCAATTCTCGTGAACTATCAGGAATCACCCGATTGTCAGATGTGATCTCCACTTGTCCAGAACCTTACACTCTGACGCTGCGTGTGATTCAAGTCTCTTCGTGCGACCGATGGTCTTAAGATGTCTGTGACTGTCCATTCTTCCTACAAGGATCGTCTTCGACGCGTACTCAGCCGCTTCTGAATTATTAGGCTGGACAGGGGGCTGACTGCTTCGGAAGCCGGCTGTGCCGAGCGTGCCTCCTACGTGATGATACGGAGCGTCGGCGTCGCAATTCTTTGATCTACGAGTTGCATGCTCCCGGCATGAATTCGAAAAGCATACTCTACCAGCCCGATCACTGGCTAGGCCGCGCGGAAGCAACGCGAAAGAAAGCGGCCGCGCTCGATGATGGAAAAGCCAAAGACAGGCTGCTTAAGATCGCCTTGGAATACGACAAGTTAGCGCGGCGTGCCCTCGTGTGGCAGATGCGCAAAAATGAGGACGATACGTAGCCTGAGCAAGAGCTGTAAAGCGTCGCTACGGCATATAAAGGCCTCAGCCTGTTATACCCGACCGAGGCTAGGCAGACATCGCTCAGCAAGCGAGTCAATCCCGCCTGCACGGGGCGTTGCGGGAGCCAGAGGCGAGGCGGCCCGACCGCCCTAGGTCAATCGCACATGGCGGCGGAGCTGGCCGCCTGCCCAACGTTCCTTCAGGTCACCTTGCTTCGTCAGCTTCTCGAAAGCGAACGTTCAATTCACATGACGGGAATGGGGAGTACTGGTTCTCACGTGCAGTCAATCCGTTGCGCCGTACGAGGGCGCCAGGATGCCACCAGCGCACGGACGCGTTGAGCTGCTATTGGCCAATGTTTGGCACTTGGTGGCGGCTGCAACGGCGTATCAGTATCGCCAATGTGAGCCATCTGGGTTATGCGTCGACCTTCCCTTTGCGGCCGCCGGAGCAGCGCATTTTTTATCCAGGTAGCAGCGAAGAGCGCACTGGCATCAGGATGTGCCGCGGCATGCGATAGGCCCTACGAACCTCTCGTTCGGTTGTCCCGCGCGAGAGTTTTTCAGAAGAGCGCTGTGATGACCCAGTAGATTCCAGCCCAAAGCAGCGCATTTATGAGAAGTGCGCCGAAAAGGCGCCAGTTCAACCTCTTCCAGGGTTGCAGGGAGGGACGATCGGCGACGAAATGCTTGATCATTGAGTGCTTTGTTGTGCGCCAATGTGTCGGTTCATCGCGCTCAGCGCCGGACAAATGGAAATGTGCCAAGCTTTGCTAGCCTCCTATCACTCATAAGTTAGCAGTCTTCTTTCATAAGGCAGTGTGAGAATCGATGATCGTTGCCTGGCGACCGATTGATTGCTCATTCATCCTCGGTCCAGCAAGGTCGCGTTTGGCAGCACAGCAAGCGACGTGCCAGGAGGTAGAGCTGTCGGCAGCGCTTTTGATGGGGTGTTCGTCAAACGGAGCCGTTGCGCGACGTCGAAGTTGCGACATTCATGTCGGAAACAACACCCGTATTAGCAGCAAGGGGTGAGTGCTGTGGCATGCCGTAGACAACGCGTTAAGAGCAGCATCTTAGTGACGCGGAAAAGATTGGGCGATATCCGCCGTTGGAGTCCATGAGATAGACTACTCATTGTTCCTGACCGTTAGCTTACGACCAAGATCGCAGACGATCCGCTGGATGATCAGTTTGAAGGGAGGGCAGGCCAGACGCTCGCCGCGATCTGTGCCGAGCGGGATGCCATAGAACTGAATCGTTTTGACATAAACGGCACATTAGGACTGTTCAGCCTTGGCGAGGAGGCCGCCAGGGATCAAGTACTCCCTCACGAAGCAGGTCACCCTCACCCATCTGGTTGCCGCCACTGGTGCTGGCAGGATCATGAAATGTCGCCGCCAATAGGGGAGCACGCCATAATGAAGACCAATTCGTTGAAGAGGAGGTGGGGCCTCAAGAGCTTCCGACTTCGTGTGCTCGAGCGGGATGTCCGCTCTGCCGGCGATGAGCAGTGAATGCCTAGCGGCGACGGGAAACTGCTTCGCCTCGGAGAGGGTCGATGACGGATTTACATAAGTAGCCGCAAGGTCCGATCGGAGGGGCAATTCGCCCAACGCGCAGATCGTGCTTGCCGCCCATGCTCGGGCAACCAGCGGCACCGAGGCCGCAAGCACGAGAGGAATAGGAGGAGCGTGGATGATGATAGGCATCTACCGGTTTTGTAGATGGTACGCTGTAGACTGATTTAGGAACATTGGGCCGTGAACCGAGACGCTTGACTTGTTGCGCGACAGCGTCATCTACGTAGACCTTAGGCTATTCGAGAGGCAAAGGAGCGAGCGTGCGAGCGCAGATGATAGACAAGCTGGAGGCTGGCCGTGTGCAACGTGGCCCGTTCGCTACTGCTCCGGGATCAGGACCTTGCGGTCTGTTCTTTGTGCGGGGGCCTTGCGGGTGTGAACTCAAGATAACAGCACTTGTCCATCCTGGCTGGGAGCATGTCGCTGTTTCGACCCCGCGTCGTTGTCCAAACTGGGAGGAGATGTGCTTTGTCAAAGACACCTGTTTTGGGATGAAGAGGAGAGCGTCATGCAATTGCATCCGCCACAATCGCGGTATGTGAATAACAGCCGATATTGCCTTCACTTGTGGAGACCCACTTATCGAGACATTCCGATGCCATCCCCGAGCTTCGTAGGCGTTGTTGGATTAAGTCCGTCAGATGCGGCAACGTTGTTCGCGCGGATCAGCGCGACAGCATGACGGGCTGAGGTAACAACGTTCGAGCAGGCGTGTCGAGCGGTTGCAGGAGCACAGGTTCCGCGTCTCGAAATGAGGTGTCACAAGCGGGTGTATGTCAGGCTCACTCGACTGTTGCATTGTGCACGGCGGGCTAAGTCTGAAATGTCGCTGTCAAACAGGAGCCGCTAATGACACCCTGACTCGGGGGGAATGTCTGCGCCATTGTTATAGAGGGCACGATAGATCGTAATTTGGGGCTTGGCAGGTTCAGACCACTTTTTGCGGATCTGTGCTGAAGGTGCCTGAGCGGCAACAACAGCACCTCGCTGGCCGATGGCCGATCACGGAGCGATCCGAAGACGCGAATTGCGCACTCTATGGAGGCGAAGTTGTGCCGGCCGAGCGGCGCACATGAGACGAGTGAGATCGACCAAAAACCGACGGTCGAATTTGATTTCACGAAGGCGCTGTCCAGCGTAGCCATCATCTTGACTGCATCTACATTCCACAGGCTCGCCCGCGTCACTGTGCAAGAGTGACTAGCTGGTCGACCGCTGGCCCCCCACCTGCAGCGGCGCTCGTCAGCAGGGACTGTCGCGCAACCAATATGCCCTGAGGCGGTAGCTTCCCCAAGCTGGTCTGGTGGTCAGCTCTTCGTCAGTTTGCCTCGATATCAGCCGCAGGAAAGATGGAAGCAGCGCGCTCCCTCTGAGGGACGCGTACGCCGAAGAAGCAGGTGAACCAGCATGTATAATCGAGTCGATGGCGAATACACACGCCGTGAGCAAGCTGATAGTTTGAGTAGGCCCGCAGACAGTAGCGAATTTGCGCAAACACTCACCGAAGTCGCGCGGCGGGAGAGCCTGCCGCGAGACGAATCGGTCAACCGAATGGGGCTCTGCTTCAGCAAGCCACATACCGCAGATGCAATCGATTCTAGTCCAAGCACCTCGCGCCACAGCACATCCTCTCTGTCCTCCAGCTCGGAACTATCCTCAGCCGCTAGTCCTGTCCGTGATCTGTTCGGTTACAGGACTGCTGAATTGTCCGAAGCCAATGTCAGCGGGATTTGTGTTGGATTGGTAGCGGAGTGGCTCATTAGTCTCCCAAGCAGCCCTTCATCCCGAATGAGGGCTCTGCTCCCGGGCACTGAAAATCACAGCTCAGCGGCAAGGCGGCAGGGGCAGTATGAACAGGTCGTGACTTTATTGAAAGAGGATGGTGCGGAAGGGTCTCACAGCCTCCAGGCAAAAAGCGCGATGTTACGCGACGCCGGCCTAGAGGCGTCTGCTGAACAGACGGGATATAGGTTTGGTACATCTTCGTGCATTGACGAGATCGTGCAGGAGGTCACCCAGGATGCGTCCCGCTATTGGGTCCGCTTGAATTTCGTCGGGGGTGGCGCCCACTCGATCGCGACGGCGACGTCGAATGGAACGACGACCCTCTTTGATCCTAACTATGGCGAATTTGCTGTTGCGCCAGATCGGCTCGGAGGGTTGTTCAAGAGTCTGGCGGAGCGCTACAGCAGTCCCCCGAATAACCGTGATATAGCGACTGTCGTCACGCAAAGGGTGACGTGAGGGCTTCCGAGGGTGCAACGGACTTGCCCGAAGCCCGCGCGGAACCTCATCGGTCGATGCGGGACAGCCGCATCGCCAACCAGGGTGCACCCGCCGCGTTCTGCCGATGTTCAGTCGGTGCTCTAGACGGAAGCTTCCCGGACGTAGTGCGGAGAGGGGTGAATGGTCAGCGATATAGGTTGGCCGATCACTCAAGTACGTGAGCCCGCCCTCGCGCTTCAAAGCCGCAATCGCCTGCGCTTGCACTTAGGCAGGATCGTCGGCCGGTTTGGCGAACCTGTTGGTTACCCTGCGCGCAATTGTGCCTTCAGGGATAAGGTCGGACCAGGCATCCACAGTCGGCGCGAAGCTCTAGTTCGTCTGCATCGGAATCGTCGTCGGTCGCTTCTATAGTGGGTTCGTCAACCAAACAGCTGCTGCGGTGCTCATTCGCATGCGCTCGCACCGGTGCGGATTCCGACGAAGTCGCCCGGGTGTACCGATATGAAGTCGCCCGGGGATTCCGAGACGATGTCGCCCACCTTTCCGATT
>NZ_LBIZ01000080.1:0-35876 GCF_028128665.1 Bradyrhizobium sp. CCBAU 45384 | reverse complement strand
GGAGCGACCGGGCGTACCTTTAGCTGCTCCGCCCTCTGACTGATAGCAGAGCCCTCTAAGCGGAATCGTCGGGCGCGTCGGTTTCGACACCTCAGGCAACCCGCGTTCTTCTGAACCGTGAACCGCAGCGCGGCTGCGGCTTAGACCTTGTTGAGACATTGAGGTTTTCGGGGCCTCGGCTTGAGGCAAGGCGCGGCTGCGGGGCGGATTTTTCCGAATGGCCTCGCTGCATAATTGAGACCAGCCGAGCAACTTCGACGATGTGTCTTCGAAGTCAGTCAGGCAAATGCGCATCGCACGGACGAAGACTGGCGACGCGCTGCCCGGGTCGAGACGAAATCGCATAACTATCGAGCGAACATTCCGACGGAGGCCGAACGAACCAGACAGTCCGGCGAGGCACCCCCAGCTAGGCCGGCCCGCTCATGCGATCCTCGGGTTTTTTCGCGCCCTGCTTCTGCACCTGCTCCTCTACGAATATCACGATCGTACGCCGAGCAGCTGGGTCCGTTACTTTCTGAAATGCTCTGATCAAGCGGAGCATCTGTAGATCTTCGACGAAGTTTGACATTGAAAGTCCCCATTCACAATTGGGAAAGCTCAGTATTAGGTTCGCGCGGCAGGCTGGCCTCTCGTCGTCGTGTCCACGTACCCCTTATCTCAGCGCGTGGTGTTCTCCTCGAAGTCCAAGATCCTGCCTCGAATAATTTGGAGTTCTGTCAGATGACAAGCAGGAGCCTCGCGGCCAGAGCTTCATCGACCTCTACGGGCAGCGTCTACGACTCAATCAATGGACCAATCCTCCAGTCGCTGCGGGTTCATGCTGCCCTCCTCCGCTGGCTTCTGACATCCGCACCATATCCAACGGCCCAGGCCTGCTGCTTGCCGGGAGGTGTCGTTGGCCCGACAAGGCCCACCGTCGGCTTTTGTCTTTAAATTTATAGTTTAATTTTTAATTATTATCAATTTAAATTTGGCCATATATAAATAATGGCGCCATTTCCGATGCCACGACTCTAGGCGGAGACTCAGATTGCTCAGTTCGCTAGGCGACTTTTTCGGGAGAAGCGCCATGACCGGAGTAGCCGTTTGCGTAGTGTGCAGCCGCTGGAGTGCTCAAGGTCGGAATTACAGTCCTGCTGTTGCCCGCTGGATCATGACTGTCCCCACTGTTGGATCCGGCGACATGCACGATGAGAAGCAGATTGCGCGCGCGGCAAGATACGAAAGAGGCGAAACCAGCCTTCAGACCAAGCCTGAACCATTTTGCCTGAACGGCTTAGCCGCCATTTTTGATCAATTTGCCTTCCAGCCTGCATGAGACTGCTTCGCCGCTTTAGCTTCGGCGATGGCGACGCTCTCGCGTAACTTCAACAGCTCGTCATACGCTGCTCGAAGTGGATCGTAATCCTCGACCGCAGGAGATCGCCTCGAGAAGTTTGTCGTGCCGTAGGATGAATATCTGATCATCGCAAACACGCAGCCATGATGCACCCAAAGCGTATCAGGGCATTGCCGTTGCGCAACCAGAGCCGCTCGTTAAGCTTGATGTTGGTGCAAAAAGTTAAGATCGGGACGAAGATGTGGTATTGGCGCGCATCGCGCAGGTCCTGCGATGGATGGATTAAAGATGCTCTGCCAGCCGACGACGGCTAAGCGACTACCATAGCAGCTGATTTCGCAGGAGCGTACACAATTCACGTTCCAGACGAACAATGTAGCCGATGTCGCTCAGCGTCTAGTTGTCCCGACGTCCCCCAGGGGTTCGAAAGACCGCAATGAGCCGATCGCCTTCCCAAAGCTCAACATCGTGCTCGCTAGACATTTGCTCGGCCCGATATCTCGCGCTCTGCTCGTCGATGCAATCAAGCTTTGCGGCACAGATCGGGTGCCGGCTACTGTCCACCAGGAAGGCTTTGTACCGCATGGCGATCCCATCCAATGACTCCGCCATCCTAATCGAATGGCTGCCTGATGCAGCACCAAATCCATTTCAGCAGCTGCGGAACCTTTGTACGTGTGGCCATTTCGCTATAGACGCCTGAACTCGTGGCTTTCGATGCCGAGCCGCGCCGGGTCCGCCATGAAACGCCCGCGGTCTTTCCACCCTCCTATCGGCGCAGGATTTCCGAGCCGCATTTCGCCCCACCGATCCGGACCCTTTTGGCTTCTCGTCCGGAACGCTGAGGGCTGATTGGCAAGCGCTGTAACTGCAGGGTTCAGGTGAAACTCGATCCGAAACCAAAGCGAAAGGAGCGCACGCTCGTTCACACTACATTAGTAGGCCTCTTTAACCTTTTTGCCTTGCATCATGCGCCTACTTGCGATTGCATAGTTTTCCCGATAGCGCCGCGGTCATTTCGGCCATTGTTTCTAGGAACTGCTGATGAGTAGTCGAAGTCAGGTTTACAACTATTCGGCCATTCTGAGAGACCGAGTACAGGGTCTAATCGCACTTGTTACAGAACTGGAAAGACTTCGTTTTCGGCTGCGTCAAGCGGAGGCAAGGACAATGCGGCGAAGAGGGAAGTTATCAACCCGGACTGCACGACGGCTGCTCGGTCGACGATAAGGGCAATCCGCAATTCACCACGCGCGATTACGCGCAATGGTGACACGCCCACAGCTCACTTGCAGCCAACGCCTTAGCCAGCCCTTCTTTCCACTTCCTGCCGCCGGGACGCAATCTGGCGTGCAGCGTCGCTGTTATCAGCGCCCCCGCAATCGGCGAAGCCCTCGTGATGCTCCGGTCGATGTTGATCAATGAGATGGGTGTCAGGCACCGAAATATCGAAGGCACTACCCTCTTGTGTGCTTGCTGCTCGGCCCGTACGTAGAGGCCCAATCTGGGCACATTCCGAGATCGTGTCATATCGCTTCAGCGCTGCGTCGATCCTCTGAGCTAGCGTTCGATTGTGCTCACGGAACATCGACAAATGATCTCCATTCACGGGTACGATTTCCAGACCCGAAAGAAACAGACCCTTCCAGCCAAGGCTGTCGTCCAAACCCCGCATACCGTCCCCCGATTCTGACCGAAAAAGAACCCCCCGAGTGTCAAGGAGGCGCGGGCGATAAGACCGCAGGATCCTTGTATACAATCGTTCTACGAGCCTCGTGGGCAACGGAGCCCCGTCCTCGTCGACCATGGTGGTAAAAGTGCTTCGTCCCCTCCAGATGCCTCGAAACCATTTCCGCGCTTCCTCATCGAGCATCCAGTGGACGGTCTGCCATGAGCGCTGCAAGCGCGATGCGATTGATGGTGAAGACAGCTCGTTCGGAGCTTGCTTCCAAATTTGTCGGCATTTCCGCCAAGCAACTTCACGCGTCGTTGGATATGTCGCAGAGGTATCGAACAACATCACCAGATCTACCCGGCGACCTTGCTTTTGCAATTGATGAGCCATTTCGAAGGCAATGATCCCTGCGAAGGAGTGCCCCGCGAGCACACACGATGACGAAGCTAAATGGGCGCTCAAGGCTGCTGCATATGGCGCAACTAATTGTTCGATTGTGGGGAAGGCGGATTTCCGGTTGTTTGCCACCGCGGCACGCCATTGCAGGGGCCAAGGAGGCATATCGATCCCGAACACCTGGTTATCCAGCATTGCTGCAAGCCCGAATTCATCCGGCCCCGCGTAAACGAAATACACCGGGCGCTCCGCGTTGCCCTTCTGCAATTCAACGACCGGCGGTCGTGTCGCTAGCCCTCGGGTAGCAATGACCTTTGATAGCTCTTCCACTGTCGGACTTTTGTAGAGATCCGAAATCCCAAGGGTTACGTTCGTTACTTGTTTGATCCGGTTGATCACCCGCACAGCCATTAACGAATGTCCACCCAATTCGAAGAAATCGTCCTTGATACCGATTTTCTTCAGCTCGAGTAATTCGCACCATATGCTGATTACCGCTTCTTCCATCGGAGTGCTTGGCGGCACATACAATTCCTCGGACTGAGATGACCTCACACCAGGCAAGGGCAATGCCCCGCGGTCCAGTTTACCGTTAGGCGTCGTGGGAAATGCATCCAGGAAGATGAAGTCCGCGGGAATCATATAAGTCGGCAGTTGATCTCTGCACAGTTTCCGGAGTTCGGCGCCGAGGCCAGCCGACGGGATCGCCGGCCTCACATAAGCTATCAGTCTCTTGTCCCCCGCTGAGTTCTCTCGCGCCACAACCGCCGCTTCCTGCACCGCTGGATGCATGGTCACGACCGTCTCAATCTCGCCCAGTTCAATGCGATGGCCACGAATTTTTACCTGATGATCCGCTCGACCAAGAAACTGAAGCATGCCATTCGGCAATCGTCGAACCATATCACCGGTTTTGTACAATCGCGCTCCAGGCGCCTTGCTGAAAGGATCGCCAATGAATCGATCACATGTCAATTCCGGCTGATTGTGGTAGCCCCGAGCTATCTGAATGCCACCCAGATATAACTCGCCAGGGACGCCGACGGGGACATGCCGCATATGAGCATCCAGCACGTGAGCCGGAGTGTTGGCTACTGGCAAGCCAATGGGAACAACATCGTCAGCGTGCTGACGCGGGACTGAGTAAAACAGCGAGGTGATTGTGGCCTCGGTTGGTCCGTAAACATAATGCAACTCTGCGCCGACCATTCCAAAAAACTCTCCGGCGAGTTCTCCAGTCAATACATCGCCCCCGCAGAACACATGCCGGAGGCTTCGGCAGGCCTTGAGTTCCGGTATCTTCAGAAGCAAGCGCAGCGTCGACGGCACGAGGTGCATGACAGTGATCCGGCTTCGAATGATCGTTTGCACCAAATACGCCGGGTCACGATGTCCGCCCGGCCGCGCCAGGACCAGACGCGCGCCGACAAAGAGCGGTGCCAGGATTTCCAGGACCGCGGGATCGAAGCTAAATGAAATCTGCTGCAATACGCGATCGCCCTCGTTCAAAGGAAACGTCGATTGCATCCAGGCCATCAGATTCCTGACCGCTCGGTGAGGAATCATGACCCCCTTCGGATTTCCTGTAGATCCCGAGGTATAATTTACGTAAGCAAGGCTCGAGTCGGTCGCAGCGCGGTTGGGATTGCCGACGCTCCCCGCACAGACTGCAGGGTCATCCATGAAAATGACGAGGTTCGCTCTAAGATCGGGCAGAATTCGGCTCAGCTTGCGCTCCGTGAGCAGAACGGGCGCGTTGGCGTCCTTCAGCATAAATGCGATGCGTGCCGGTGGATAGGCTGGATCTATTGGCACATAAGCGCCTCCAGCTTTGAGAACGCCGAACAAGCTGATGATCAACTCCGGCGACCGCTCCAAGCAGATAGCTACCAAAACCTCGGGACCAACCCCCAATTCGCGCAAATGATGGGCAAGCTGATTTGAAAGATGGTTGAGCGCGCGATAAGTCAGGCGCTGCTCGCCGAATTCCACTGCCACGGCGTCCGGAGTTCGATCGACTTGCGCCTCGAAGAGTTCATGGATGCACCCATCCTTCGGGTAGTCTGCCAGTGTTTCATTCCACGCGACCAGCAGGTCGTGACGCTCAGCCGCTGCCAATAGCGGCAAATCACCGAGCCGTTGCTTCGGCTTCTCTGCCATCGCCTCAAGCAGTGTTTGTAAGTGGCCGAGCATTCGGCCAGCCGTCGCGCTATCCAATCGACCGCGATCGAATCCAATTTTCAGGCATAGCTCGGTCCCGTCGTAAGCCGCCAAGGTGATCGGATAATTGGATTGCTCAAAGAGATGGAATTTCCGAGCGGACCAAGACCGTCCCCGCATTTGCAACAGGGAGTTCAGTTGATGATTCTCAAATACAACGATGCTTTCGAACAACGGCCTGCCCGCTGACACATCGCTCCAAGCCTGCACCTTCTCAAGCGGCGTATGCTCATGTTCGCGCATCGCCACAATTGCCGCGCGTACTTCCTTAAGCCAAGGAATGAGTGCGGCGTCGCGGTCCACGTACACACGCAACGGCAATGTGTTGATGAACAAGCCGATCATGGCTTCAGCGCCCGCGATCTTGCTTCGGCGACAACTCCTGGTCACTCCGAACACGACGTCCGCCTCGCCGCTATACCGGCTTAGCAGCACCGACCAGGCCCCCTGGATGATCGTATTGAGAGTCAGCTCATTCTGCTCAGCAAGCGAACGAAGTGCGGAGGTGATCTCACGCGACAACAAGATCTCCTTATTGCCGCCCTGGATGTCGACGTTCCGCTCGTTGGTCGGCAAGCGATCCACCACCAGCGGAGTGGGCGCCGTGAAGCCTTTAAGGGTGCTCCTCCAAAACGTTTCGGACTTGGAGAACTCCCGTGTTTGCAGCCACTTGATGTAGTCCCGATAAGGTCTGGGGCACTTTAGCGTTATTGCTGTGCCAGCGCGGAGAGCCTCGTAGTAGGAGAAGACTTCGCCAAGAATGGCCGGGAATGATCTGCCGTCCAACAGCGCGTGGTGAAACGTCCAGATGAGGCGGTACTTCGCCTCGCCACAACGTACCAGGGTTAGACGAAGCAGCGGCGCTCGCGCGAGATCGAATTCTCGACGACGGTCCCTCTCCAATAGATCAGCCATTCGTCGATCCTGTTCGGAATCTGGAATTCCGCGCCAGTCCTGTCGCTGCCAAGGGATCTCGACCTGTGCTTGCACCTGCTGTTGCGGCTCATTGACGTCGGTCCAGCGAAACTGGCTTCGCAAAGCCGGATGACGAGCGACCACGATTCTCCAGGCGCGCCGCAGAGAGGCTTCGTCAACTGCTTCGTGCAAGTCGCAGAGCAGTTGCTCGATGTAGACCCCTGTTCCGGGAGCCGACAAACTGTGGAACAGCATGCCTTGCTGTAGCGGCGACAGCGCGTACACGTCTTCAATCATGCTGATTGGCCGCTGAGGACAGGCTGTTAAACCTGTGTTGAACCTGCCGGTTGGATTGCCTTGCCGATGGTTTGCGATCTTCAATTGTCATTCCACTCGATTAAATATAATCTAGAGAAAATTCAATATATGATTTTGTTGAATTAATAAATCCGCCAGGTATTAATGTAGGGCGCTTTAACTCTGGCGAGGACAGTACGCGGAGATTGGAGGAAAATGCCGAAGATTCAGAGCTTTGTGACGACTGAAGACGTCATTTCCGCCGGACGAGTTCTTGCCTGGGCCAGGAACTATCTTGCACGGGAGGAAGAAAAGGTCAGACGCCCTTACCCGCCTCAGACGGTTTGTCCCTATGTGGAGGCCTCGATTAAAGCGAACTCGCTCTACATGGTGTTTCATAACGAATTGAACGGAGAAGATGCCGCGTCGATTGCCGACGTAATCTTGGGATACGTCAATCCCTTCAAGGAGGCGCCCCCCTTTTGCGCGGCATGAGCAGGCGCTAAAAGCGCTACTCATCGTATTCCCGAATATCGAGGAGAAATTCCTAGGGGTGCTCGATGAGTGCCACCGGACCATCAAGCCGAAGATCGTCAAGTTCGGTTTGATGATTGGTCAGTTTCATCCGAGGTGCCGGGAACAGGCGATCCACAATCCTGAGTGGAACGCAATCTCGCGATCTCCGCTTCCTCTGATGGCAATCCGCAATATGACGTTACATGACATCATGTTTCTACATGACGATGAGGAAGCATTTCGAGCGTATGAAAGCAGGTTTGGAAGCCGATTCGCGCAGGGAGGTGCGTTTCTGTATCCGTATCACAAACACCTCATCACTTGCTATGAACGCGCAAAATCCGCTTATGCAGATCACCAATAACCTAAATTGAATGGCTGTTTGTACCAGTCAACTCGGTCTGTTGAGCTTCAAATGCGGCTTCTGACGCACTTCCTTCATCTCTTGCTGGTGAACAATTGTGTCCCGCGGCGTGTACTCGATACCTCCACCACAAGGTGAGGCACGATCGATCGCCCATCCATTGAACCTTTCACCGAGCGGTTGGACCAACCCTCAAATCGGGGGGACCAGGAGGTCTCCTATGCGCACGATCTTGATCGGAGTGGCGGTCGCTGGCTGTCTCGGTACGACGTTTTTGCTGTCGTCCTATCCGTCAACAAACAAAGTTGATGTGGCGAACCTGGCGGTCGATCACTGTACCAATTTCCACAGCTTGGCTGGGCTCAAACTATCCGGACTAATGCGCAACGAGGCACAACCGGAAAGGCAGGGAGCACGGGGTCGGTTTGGCAAGCGGCTTTGGACGGCCTTTTGCATCCAAGACAAACGACCTCGGCTTGAGTCTGAGGTCGCCAACCCTGGGGAAGACTTACTGCCGACGCGAAGGCCTTTTGACTTGGGTATTTCTCGGGAGCTTGGATCCGCCAATGAATAAAGCGGCGGGGCCTCGCCATGCACTGTCGAGCGCGTAAGTCTCGGGGAGTTTTGGCTACCCTCGATGAGCGATAAAGGTCTCCGACCCGGACTGATCCAGCTACGGACGCGCCGAAGTCCAGAGTTAGGCGGGCGCCATATTTCACCCTGCAGCGCGCCGGCGGCGAAACTAAGCTTTCAGCCTGAATGGCTATGCTCCAATGTTGCGACGACGAGCCAAGTGCCTTGGCTACACGCCCGCGTGCACTTGGCCGCTCGAAACTGAAATTAACCATGATTAATTCGATTTAATGCAGCGATAAAATTCTTTCATTTTGATCATTTAGAGGTAAAGTACTGTTGCGAGCGCAGGCACTCCGCGTGACGCGCCCTGCCCAACGGACCGTCGGCTCCGTTTGAAGTTTTTAGTCCCGGGCCGACGGTCCGAGGCAGTTCCGCGCTATTTCTGGGGAAAATTGAGCTTGGCCACCGGGATGGCGTAAGCTCTCACTTAAATCCCTAATCTGAAATGAGTCGGGGAGTTGCCGTGGGTATTTACTTGCTGTTACTGGCGGCATGCGTTGTTGGGGTTCTTCTGTTCCTGGCATTCCGCTTATAGGACCGACAGCGGCCACAACCGTTGCTTTGAATCCTCAGCCAATGGCCGAAATTGAAAAACTTCGGCTTGAGTTTTTGACTGTGCGCGGATGAGCGCGTTCAACTCCATCGCTGGAGACGAACGTGATCACTTGGCTGCTGGTAGCTTTCCTCATCACCGTTAGCGTCGCGATCTTGATCGCCCACGCGATCGACGCCATGCGCTCCTGAGGCTGCGCCCTCCCCCATGCGGCATTTCGACGGTGCGGCGATTTTACAGGCTATTCTTATAGGGAAAGCCGCGCAAGCGCCCTTGTCCTCGCGGGGAAGCCGCCTCGTCGACGGCCTCCTTGATCCATCGCTCTACACCATTGCACGATGACCGGTTCTTGGCGGACCCTTGTCGAGAGCTGTGATCATCCGAATTTTCCTCGCTCCGCCTTCAAGAACATAGACCGCAGTCCAAACGGCCTATGGCGTCAAGGGACAGACGCCAATTGGGGCGACTGAGACAGCTTCGGCTCGGACGCGCCCTGAGAATAGGGCCCCTGCCCCGATCCTCGACGAGCCAGGCTTGGAGACTAAGCTACATCTGACATCCAATTTGTTTGGAACCTGCAACATGGTTTAAAGTATTTAATTTGTGAGGAGTTTAGTATTTTCATATCAACCATGGGAGAGTGTAGCATGCCCTCGGAAGAAGAAGACCGGCGGGAATTCTTGAAGACCTGCGGAAAATTTGCTGCGGTCACGCCCCCAGTCATGACCATGCTGCTGTCCACCTCGCTCACGTCAAAGGCAATTGCGCATTCTGGAGGCGGAGGGGGCCACCACCGCGATAGTGAGCACCACCATCATCACCGGGACCGCGACTAGGCGGCCTTAGACTTGCAAGAGGCCGCCTTCCCACAGGCGGCCTCTTTGATGCCACAAGATCGGAGAATCGGCGCACCCCGCGGCGATGCTGTGGATCACGTTCTGGCGGTGACGCGCGGGCTGAAGTGGAGGCGATAACCGGCATGCGCGGCAGGCAGATTCGAACGATGTTGGCCCGTGAGGAGGTAGGGACAAACCGGCGCGCCGGGAGTTGCATCTGACCATCTAAATGCTGATCTCGCCAAGATGGGGCAGAGGGTCTATCCGCGCTAAGGTGGGGACGCCACCCCTGCTCTTTCATCTCCTGTCTCAAGTAACCCGCCAGCGGGGCAGCCGCTAGGTTCGGGACCGGCTGCTTGCACTTCAGATCTCCACGTCGCGCGGATGGACCGACACTTGCAGGGAAATCGCATTAATCCATTGCGGCCGGGGCCCAGGTCGACCCGTTAAATATAAAATTAACCATATTTAATATCGTGCAAACCCGAAGCCATGCATCGAACAGACGCACGCTGACTAAGTGAAGAGAGGGGCGAGGGAATTGCCGGTAGTCTGCCGTGGCGCGCGCTCGATCACTTACGGCACGAATAAAATGACGATTGAATGTCCATTTAATATATAATACGATAAGCGAGGTTTTAAATGAAAGAGGGCTGATCGTGATGCGGGTCGACAACGAAGATGATGACCGGCGGGCGTTCTTGAAAACCTGCGGGAAATTTGCAGCCGTGACATCCCCTACCATGACGCTGCTTCTGTCCACTTCCGTGACTTCACGAGCCATCGCACATTCAGGCGGCCTGCCTGCAGCGACGCAGAACGATAGCGGCCGGTCGTTCTTCGAGAACGATCGGTCCTTTGCGGCAGGACCGCGGAGCTCCGCCGGCGGGTCATCAGGGGGTGGGGGAGCACCAGGCGGTCGCCCTGCCGGGTCATCTCATGCCGGGACAGCTGGTGGTGGCGGCGGATCCAGCGGCGCGGGGGGCGGTGCTGGCGCAACCCCCAAAGGGCCGTTCGCGACAGCCGGCGGCTCGGGAACGCAAAGCGCAGATGGTGGGGTCGATTGCGCAGACGAGAAGGATGAGGAGAAACGAAGGACCGATTGCCCCGGCGCTAACACACGGATTTCGAGAGCAACCGAATCCAGCCAATAGGAGTCGTCTCAGCCTATGAATGAGGTGACTGCCGTACGGCTAGACTCCGTCGCGGCCTTCGCCCCCGGCATCGCTAATTGTGTGGCCGAGCGCATATCTCAGCAGCCGAGCGACCTCTTGATGCACCGCGCCAGAGCTGGACCCTGCCAAATGTCCGTACGCTTGTCTCAAAGATTGCATAGTTTTCCTGACTTTCAAGAACTGATCGAGTTCTCTTCAGCTGTGCTTGGGAGGGAGCACCCGCTCGCGCTGTGCGCCGTGTTGAACGTTGGGAAATTGCGCTGACCGGCGGCCATCTGTCGCACTTCGCGATCGAATTCCAATTCGTTTAATTATTAGACAGCCTATACGATAGATTTGGTTGCGGTGGGCGCGATGATAGATCAACAAGATGATGACCGGCGTGAATTTCTGAAGATCTGCGGCAAGTTTGCGATTGTTACGCCGCCCGCTATCACAGCGCTGCTGTCGACGTCGCTAACCAGCCCAGCCCTTGCACAATCCGGCGGCGGCTTGGCGCACGGCAATAACGGCTGGGGCAATGGCGGCGGGGACGGCAGTCCCAACGGCAAGCCGGATACGTATCGCTGAGGCTGCCGTTATCTCCCAATGTCTGGTCGGCTCTTCCTCGATCTCTTGCCCGGGCAGGTGATCGATGATGTAGCCGAGCTCGCGCCCGTCGAGTAGGCCCCTGCAGCCGGGACAGCGGACGTAGTGGTCGCGCTCCCCTGTGGAGCCTCAAGAGGTTGTCCTCGCTCACGCCGAGGCGGCTGATCGGCGTTTGTGACTCTATACCACCATGGGGCCGGTGCCCGCTGTATCGATGCAGCCAGATCGGCAGCTCTTGGGCGCGGGGATTGGAGCTGCAAACATTGCTTACAAGCGGGGAGTTTGCCTGATCGCCGTAGCTGCGACCATGCGCAATCACCCGCCCGGCCAGCGCACAAGGCCAAATGTTTGCACCGTTCTGCTCATTGCACCCGATCACGACTCTGGATAATGAAAGATATGGTTAGGTTCTTTCGCGCCGCGGGATGGTTGGCTCTCGCTCTGGTGGCTTTCGTGACGCTCGCCCCCATTTCCGATCGGCCGACGATTGCGCCCGCTCACTTCGAGCACTTTGCCGCATTTTTCGTGCTCGGGCTCGTATTCGTGCTGGCCTACCCAAATCGCATGATGTTGGCCACCCTGATCGTGATCGGCAGCGCGATTATCCTGGAAGCCCTACAGCTGCTCACTCCTGATCGACATGGTCAGTTCATGGACGCGCTGGTTAAAGTGGCTGGAGGTCTCTGCGGCATTTCGTTCATCACTGTTGGGCGGGAGTGCATGTCTCAAGTAATGACGAAGATCGCATCTCGGGGATGACGAGATCACCGATCCGGGCGGAATGCAGCTGTCAGGATTCGCGCCAAACTTGTCCGTACACAGGAAGATTTTTGACTTCCGACAACAGCGGCGCGTCGGCATCCTTGGGCGACAGCGAGGGGCTTTCGACGCCCCACTTGATCCCGATCGCCGGATCGTTCCAGCGAATGGAGATTTCGTCTTTCGGGCTGTAAAGATCGTCACACTTGTAAAAAAAGTCGGCGGTCTCGGACAGGACCACGAAACCGTGAGCGAAGCCGCGCGGCACCCACAATTGCCGGCGGTTTTCTTCGCTCAATTCGACGGCCACATGCCGCCCGAACGTCGAACTGCCAACTCGGACGTCAACGGCGACGTCGAGAACCTTACCACGCAGGACCGTGACCAGCTTCCCTTGGGTGTTCGGATTTTGCAAATGCAGGCCGCGCAAGACCCCGTGCGCAGACCGAGACATATTGTCTTGTATGAAGGGCCGCTCAATACCGGCGTCCGCGTATCGTCGGATCTGGTAGGTCTCCAGGAAAAACCCTCGTTGGTCGCCGAAAAGGTTGGGTTCCAGAATAAGGACTTCAGGTATATCAGTCGCAACAACATTCATCCTCAAACCCCTTGAGGCGGGACAGCATGAAATGTTGAACTTTTATAACGCCATCTGTTACCATTTCAAATGGATTAAATGATGCGGCGGCTATGAATGGGATCAATCTCGCAGACGGTACGGGCTCGCGGCTTTAACATCCGGTGACGACGGTGGTTTCGAAACACTTGCTCCCGGTCTTCAAACCGATGCTTTATTACGCGATCGATTCTGATGCTCGAAGGAAGATTGCCGAGAAGTCGGCCAAGAGCAGCTACGGCGAAAAATATTTAAGATCGGCGGCGCACTCCTCGCCCGCTAAACCATGACCGGAGACCGAGCATGCGGTTCAAAGGCTCCACGATCTTCGTCACCGGCGGCGCCGGCTTCATCGGCTCGGCCGTGGTGCGGCACCTCTTGCGCGATACCCAAGCGCGGGTGGTGAACATCGACAAGCTGACCTACGCTGCCAATCTCGAGTCCCTGCCCGGCGCGACAGGAAATCCGCACTACGCATTCGAGCAGCAGTGCATCTGCGACGGCGCGGGTCTTCGAAAACTGTTCGACAAGTACCAGCCGGACGCGGTGATGAACCTCGCCGCCGAAAGCCACGTCGACCGCTCGATCGACGGCCCCGGCGAGTTCATCCAGACCAACATAGTCGGCACCTTCACCATGCTCCAGGAGGCGGTGCGCCACTGGCGCAGCCTCGCCGGCGAGAAGCGGGAGCGCTTTCGCTTCCTGCACATCTCGACCGACGAGGTGTTCGGCTCGCTCGGCGCCGACGGCTTGTTCACTGAGACCAGCCCCTACGCGCCGAACTCGCCCTATTCAGCCAGCAAGGCATCGTCGGACCATCTGGTGCGCGCCTGGCGGGAAACGTATGAGCTGCCCACCTTAGTGACCAACTGCTCCAACAATTACGGGCCCTATCATTTTCCCGAAAAGCTGATTCCTCATATGATCATCAAGGGATTAGCCCGCGATCCTCTTCCCGTTTATGGCGACGGTCAAAATATCCGCGATTGGCTCTATGTCGAGGACCATGCCAAAGCGCTGACACTTGTACTGGAACAAGGCCAGATCGGCGAAACGTACAACATTGGTGGTCGCAACGAGCGCACTAACCTGCATGTCGTCCGGACAATTTGCGATCTACTCGATGATCTTGCTCCGAATGAAAGTGGCTCGCATCGTCAGCTTATTTCCTTCGTGAGCGATCGCCCCGGGCACGATCGTCGCTACGCCATTGACGCGTCGAAGCTTGAGCGAGAACTCGGTTGGCGCGCCGGCGAGTCTTTCGAAAGCGGTATTCGAAAGACTGTACGTTGGTACATCGAGAACAAGCCATGGTGGCAAAGTATTCTGAACAGAGGCTATCAAGCTCAACGGCTTGGACGCGCCTGACAAGTGGCTCGCCTAGGCAGGACGGCCAATGCCTCTCGGCATGGGGTTAACAACCGACGCGAAGATGTCCTCCCGTTTCGAGGCAAAGCAAACGCCAGTACTCCGGCCAAGCCTTCATCCCACCCAAATTTGCTGCAAAGTTAGTTCGGAAAAGTTGTTCCGCGTACGCGAGCTCCGGGGGGAAGCCCTCTTAAATAAAATGCCTAAAACGATTAAGTCGAGGACCAGGCGCGGGAGCGCCGGCCCTTTCCATTGCGCAAGACCGGGCATTCACCCTGTGATTATTTACTAGTTTTAATTTGTTTAAATTGATGGTATTTAAATGCGAGTCAACAAGGAAAGGATGGACGCTTGCCTCCTGAAGACAGAGACGGTCTTGAGTTCTTGAAGACCTGCGGAAATTCGCCGCGGTCACGCCGCCAGCCATGACCATGCTGCTTCCAGCTCCCTAACGTCAAACGCCATGGCGCGCTCCAGAGGAAACTCGGGTGGCCTCGTTTAGTTCGGGGATGAACTTGTGCAGCTGCCTTCGCTCTCGTGCACGTCATAAGTGCCAGCGGTCGGTGTCCATGGCTTTCCAGCGATGATCTCACAAACCGGATCGTTGCAAGCAACCAGATGCACTAATTTTAGTATGCCAACGAACGCCCGAAAGAGTCCTTCAATGCCTGCCGAGTTGTCATTCTCAGAGAGCCGTTGATCCGCATGCCTTCAGCCACATTTCGCGATCCTTCCGCTTCGCCAGGTAGCTTTACAAAAATGCGCAGGTTGTCCCGGAAAAAGGCAATAAATCGTGGCGCCGATTGCGCGGAAGGTCGACGCCGGCTTGGGGCAAAGCCGGAGGAACGGCTAATGCCAAACACTCTCCAGGAGCAATTGGAGCGGGTTGAGCGCGAAATTCTACTGTACTTAGAATTTGATGAGGTCGAAAAAGCTCGGTTTGATCGCGAGTCTTATTTATGGACGGCCGAAGATCGTATCGAGTGGCAGGAAATACAAATTGGGAATGCTGAACAACTCCGTCGATTGCTCAGAGAGCGTGAAGCCTTGCGTAGGAACCTGAGCCCATAATGGAGGCGGACGCCGGTTAGCTGTCGATAGTTTCCCCATAGACCGAACAATTGCAGAGCAAATCGGCGAAGCTGGGCACGCTGCAGAATTCCCGCAGGAAAACGAAACTGGCCTCTCATTTCCGAAAGAAGCGCCGGCGGAAGCGTAGCAAGAATCATATTGCGTTCGTCCGGGGACAGGCTTGTTTGATCTGCAAGACCAGCCCCTCGGGCGCTCACCACCTCAAGTTCGCATAACCATGAGCGCTCGGGCGCAAGGTCACCGACGAATTTACTATCCCCTTTGCAGGACCAAAATTGCACCGACGCCGCTCCGATCTGATCCCGAAGCATAGTCGATCAGAAGCATCCGGATCATCAACTCGTGATCGATCGAGGGCCGGCCAGTTGGGATTGCTGCCCAGCCTCACCCCTTATCATCCCAAACTGCAGTCACCCGATCGAGCTCGTCATGGAGACGCTTTTGCAGTCAGGGCTTTACCGGCTTCGCTCCCAGGGGCGTCTGCCGTACGCATCACGATCCCAGGGGCGGGCCGTCGTTGCGGCTTTGTCGTCCTCTGCGGCTTTTGCGCGATCGGCTTTGACTTGTTCTCGATCGGTCAGAGGAGGCTTGGTGGAGGGCACGCCCGTCTGCGCCAAAGCCGGAGCCATGGTGAGAAGCGCAACGATGGTAATGAGCTTTGTCATCCCCGCCTTTAACACGGCTGCGGGGACGTGTCCGATTTAGTTGCCGCCCCTCATCGAGGAAATAGCCGGGCGTCTGAAGGATCCCCGTTGCTGCGTCGAGGCGGCGCCGAAGCCGGCGAGACTGACGATAGCGGGTGGCTTAGCCCGCGGCATCTGCGGCCGCTCAACACGCCTTCGGCTGCATCGGTCACTCCAGATGGGGATGCAGGCGCCCGGGCTTTAAGCGACAGTGTCGCCATGGTCGAGGATGCCATCCGCGACTGCTCGCGACGCAAAGAGCGCAGCCTCGATCCTTTCCTCGGCTTCCGGCACAAGCTTGATCGCGGCCGCGTTCATCGGCCGGACCGGCTACGGCATCGAGATTGCCTCGCGTTATTGCGATATCGCGCTTCGCCGTCTCAAGGCGGTGTGCGGCCAGAGACAATGCTTTCATCGACAGGAGAGACGTTCGAACAAGCAGCCTCCCGGCTGCCAAGGAAGAGGCGGCCTAGGCAAGCCGCGAAGGCAAGAGAGTTTGGCCGGCGCCGATGCAATGCCGGCCGGAGCTTACTCCGATCGAAGCTGCGTACTCGCTGAGCGGCTGGCCGCTGGATGTCCGATGTCCGATGTCCGCTCGACTCCTAACAGCGGCGAGAAAGCGGACATTTCGCAAGGTCGCTGAAGGGCCATTTTCAGACTACCACGCGCCTCTAAATCATACTGCCCGGCATGAAACAGCGAATAGTCGGATGGCCGTCCTCATAGTAGGGCCAGACAACCGTTCTCCCGAAGCGGTTGGGTCCCTTCACGACCGCAACGTCCGGAACGTCAATCCACTCGTTCGCAAGAAAGACTTGGAAATGCCCGTTCTGGCTTCGCCAATCTGTGTCCCGCAAAGTATTTCCGTCGGAAAGAGCGCAGCAGGCCTCTCCTCCTTCGGATTTCAATTGCTCGAACCATTTGTGCATTTCCGGATCGACCTGCGCGTATTTGCCTTCTGGATCGCGAGCCGCCACGGGGGCGGACATCAGCAGCAATGCCACCATCATCGATCTTACGGTGTGGGTATTCTGCAACCGGGCTCTCATAAGAGCCCCCCTGCTCAAAATTCAATTGTTTGAACGCGATTACGCCGAGTAGTAAACTCACCTCCGGGGCAATCGGAACGGAGGGAAATGCATCAACGACATCTCCCGGAGACGGGGCGCTCGGGCCCAAATATTCCCTATTCCAACTGAACGGGTTGACAGTCAGTAGGCCTGACCGCCCGCCCCATCACAACTAGAAGAAATGATGGAGCCCCGAAACGTAGCAATGGTTTTCCGCCAGTTCAACCTGAAGTCAATTCGGCGCGGCTACGGGCCTTCTGTGGAAGTGCAACGACGCTGACCTTTCTCAACGCAATTGAACCTTTGCGGAATCCCTCGGACCAACAGTTAAGCAGTTCACATGGTTTCAAGTAGACCAGGATTAGGATGAGTATGGAATTTGTGGTGGGAATATCTTCTAATCCAAGACAGGGGAAATCCCATGAAGAGAATGTTTCTGATGGTGACCGCCATTTCGATCATTGGAAGCGTGGCCGTCAATCACGCCAACGGATGCGCACTGCAGCGTCCAACTTTTGAAGTTACAGGTTTCCCGATCTCCGGGCATCAAGTAGCGGTGCTGGGCTCGGCCCAGGTGGAGGAGAGTGCGGCTGAACCGACGCTCATGTTAGCTGGGATGCCGGCTTCTCCCAGTCAGATCGAGATTCTGACGAGGCCCCGAAAAACACGAAAAATTGTCGAGGCTTCAGCAGATGCCAGTCTGCTCACCGTTGGCGTGGCGAGACCGAGCAGAAGCGCTGGAGAGGCATCGTGTGGCTCTGAGTGATCCCGCGGATCACGTGGTATCTTGCGCCCGCCTTCGGCGGGTTTTTTTTGCGCTTGCGCGTGAGTGACAGCCCTATTGGGATCGCATCGATCGTAGAAAAAGCACGATCTTCTTTCGATCCTCAACGGACGAAAGACCTCCGTAGGGAGTCATTTTGTTCCCGGGAACGACCTCATCTGGATTGGCTATGAAGCGCGCGAGTTTTGCTTCATCCCAGATGAAATCACTGTTCCTCATTGCTGCCGAGTAATTGTAGTCCGGCAGCGATCCCGCTTTCCTTCCAATGATCTGGTGCAAGTTAGGGCCAAGACGATTGTCGTCCTTTTGGATCGAATGGCAAGTTCGACAAGCGTTGTTGAACACCTGTTGCTCTGCGCCTTTCGAGAGAACGTCCTGAGCCAAAGGCCAGGACGGCGGCACCAGGTACAACATTGCGCTCGATACCACGAGGCCCAGCCGGCCGATACGCTTCATGCCAACCTCCGATCGCCTGCGAAGGGCGACTGAAACCGCCGACTCAGTCATTCCAGCTGATACCGGAAGTCCAGCCTCGACCGGCCATCCGCCTCCAGTCGGCTCTGGGGTCAATCGCGTCGGTTTTGGCCTGACACCGCGCGCTTCCGCTCAAGCCTGTTGAGCGGAAGTGTCGGCGCTGTCAATATCCGAACGGGTTAGATCAGAAGCTTTCGTGAGCAAGATTGCCCGTTCTCCTAGGAACAGGCTGCCAACGCGTTTGTTGTTGCGTCTTAAGGTACACGAGAGGAGACGATCATGGACCGAGAACATGTAAAGGGCGTTGCCGACAAAGCAAAAGGCGCCATCAAAGAAGGTGCCGGTAAGCTCACTGGCGACAAGGACATGGAGGCCGAAGGTAAAATCGATAAGGCTAAGGGATCTGCCCACAATGCCGCTGGAGATGTGAAGGACGCCGCGCGGGACGCCGCTGACGCCCTCAAGAAATAAGAAGAAAGAAGCCACAATTAGCCGCCTCCGGGCGGCCCTTTCTTTTTCGTTCGGACACTACGAAGGGCTGGGGAAATGGTCTCACGAATCCGCCGGGACGTCGCTGGATAGGGACGCGCTTGTTCCAGATTTAACCTCTGGCGGCGACATCAAGCTTAATCCGCGTCTTCGATTGCACCGAAGTTAGATGGCGGTAGCCTTTCGATTACCGGACATTGCCCTTAGTCCGGTCCCACTGGCGAGGCCGCCGCGCCATTATATTCGACGCGGCGGCCTCCCTTTAAACGCCTTAAGATGAGCTTCATTTGGTAAATGGCCCTACGGCAACCGGCTCGATCTCGTTGAGATGCGACGACAGATCACGACCTTGCGCTCGCAACGCTCTGATAGTCCTGTCGTCACATCGCGACTGAATCGCTTTTTCGTTAGGATCGCTTTTCTCGCAGAGCGAAAAGACGCGGCGCACGCCCGACATCGGCGCGAACGCCTTCCAGACGGCCGCCTATACTGTCAGCAGCGATCCTGATTGCCGGGGCCCGACAGCGCGCTGCTGACCCAGCGCAGCCGCCACGACAATCTGTGCCCGATGCTGTGACGTGGTTCACAGTGCTATCGCAGATCAAGCCAAAGATGATGACGCGCAACGAAGCGCAATTCTGAATAGGAAGCCGCCGGAGGCGGACGCGACCAGGGTGCTTCCCGTCGTTGCAAGATTGCGTTGAGCAGAACGAGACAGGTCGGCAACTGAGGCGGCCGCTTTCTTAGAAGCTACTCTGAATGACCGAATAAGCGAGAGCCGCCGAAAAAACGCTTAACCCAACGATAGCGACTTTGAAAACGAGGACGGCAGTCATGCTGTGCCTCCGTGTTTGCAAATCACCTTTAATCGTACGCCTTCATAGGGAGTTTGCAAGCAACCGCAGATTCTGCGGAGGTGGGGCAGCAACCTGGAACGATAGATTGGGCCGCGCAACTGAGGCGAGAGGTCTACAATCCGATCGTACGCTGTAGATGGCGAAGCACCGACAAGGTGCTGTCGGTGTAATGGCGCTCGTTCCAACGCGTATCTGCCTCGTACGCAAGGAATGCGGCAATGATGATGGCAAATCCGATCCTGCCCATGAAAATATCCGTCGCGATCTAAATACTTCCAACATAGCGCGGAAGACGAAGAATGGGTTGCCCGTTAGGACGACGCTTTCAAAAAATTTTCGCGCATCAGATTGAGCTGGGTGAAAGTCTCTTAAGGGATGCAAAAGACGGCGCCCGGACACGTTCACTGGAGCACCCGATTGTTTAACCGGACTCGCAGGCTGGTTCCATTTTTGGAACCTGTCAATGTGCACGATGAGCACGCCGTTGAACTACTAGCCGCACGCCATTGCTTCCGATTCCAGACTCAGGCTTCTTCATCGAGCCGGAATTGCCTCAACGGGGACCAAAGTGCACGGCGAAGCCGGATGCATCGTTTGTTGCCAAGCCAGAACGCTGATAGCGCTTTTTCCGGTGGCTGAAGGATGCGAGCTAAAGCTCTACGAATGTGCCGGCTGTGCTAGCAGCTTGTGGCTAATCACTAGAGCATCGACACCAAAGCGCGGCAAAAAAGAAGCGCAGCTTATGACAATCGACGCTGCGCTAAATGTCGCTGCCCCGGGGTACGATTGCCGAAGAAACCTGTGAGGCGGGAATAGGGTTCGTGGCGACCCTCCGACATGGCAAAGCGGCAGGACGAGAAAGCCGGCGCACGATATATTTCGTGATTGGAACCGATTAACTTGTTTTAATTTATGTAGCTAAGGTATTTAATATCTGCCGCCTAGCAATCATAGGGTGGTTCCCATGACTTCGGAAGACGAAGATCGGCGTGAGTTTTTGAAGACTTGCGGAAAATTCGCAGCGGCCACACCGCCTGCCATGACCATGCTGCTGTCGACCTCCCTCATGTCAAACGCAATTGCGCACTCCGGAGTTGGAGGCGTCCGGCACGAGCACCACGAACACCATCACCACCGCGACTAGCGACAGGTGATCTTTCTGAAGGGACATGAGGCCCCCTTGCAGGGCGGCCTCAATCCATTGGGCCAAATTCTCTCACGGCCCTCTTCGCGATCTCGTCCGGGTCATGAGTGCCCGCGGCGTCGATCTCGATTACCTTCCGCGCGACTATCTCGCTGATCGGATCGTTACGATTGACCAAATCTAGTGATTTCAACGTGGCAGCGAACGCCTGACGGAGTCGTTCAGCGTCTCCCGAGCTGGTATTCCCTAATAGCCGATTGATCGGCATAGCTTCTAGCCCCGTTAGCCACCCCTCATTTTAGGGAGGCTCGCCAAGCGGGATGCTAGCAAGCATTTCAGGTATTTTACAAATGCAATTTGGAAACTTCAGCCCGAGCAATGGTAGACTGCGGCGGAAGACACGGAAGACCGGGAACGCTTTGCGGAGTGTAGATTTTTCCCGATGCCCTTCCCCTAGAGGGCGGCGACCCTAATCGGCCCCAGCTTCATCCCCCGCCCGGAGCTCATCCTATTTGCCAATGAATGGTCCCACTTCGCTCTGCTTGCGTCGGAAGTCGAGCGGAGGTCATGGGAGATAGCAGAGCAGAGTTAATGCAATCCGATTTTGGGATAATCTGATCTGGGATCACGTTAAGTGCCGCCGAATCACAGCTGTCCCCGGCTGCCATGGAAAAATCGCTTCAACCCGCCGAATACGCCCGCCTGATCGAACTTCTTGTCGCAACGCGACATAAAGCCGGCATCCGTCAACAAGCGCTGGAAGCTCCGCAAGCCGCAATCTTTCGTCGCCAAATATGAAGGCGGAGAACGCCGGCTCGATGTGGTCGAGTTCATCACCATCGCCGAAGCGCTGGGGGCCGATCCGTTGAAGCTATTTAATGCGTTCTTGCAAGCAAGGCCGCGGTAGCAGGCCCCGTTGCTCGCCTGGCAGGTCTGCGCAACGGCTCTTGATGACCGAATGCTCGCCGGCCGCACGGGTAGCGCCGGATTGAGAACTTGAGGGACGCAGTTCATGACCACGAAAGTGCGGACAGCACCGAGATGCCGCTTGCCGGATCACCACGCGTAACGCACGACGCCCTTGCCAGCATAGCTGCGCGTCACGTTTGAGAACTCTCCCTCGAAGGTCGCAGCCGCCGACCAGCCATTCAACCGCTTTTTTTCGGCGCCGAGGCCGTAACCAGCGCCGAGTCGGATGCCACGTGTTGTTCGAGGCGTTCACCCGATACGCGGCAATCGCGTTGATTCCGCCGTTGCTGGAGAAGTTGTTGTCCCCATGACGTAGACGAGATTCGGATGCGCGGGATCGACTGCCAGCGCTATGTTGACCGGAGCTTGTGCGCCGCCGTTGACGTTTGGGGCGGTCAGGGCCGTATAGGCGCCAGTGCCACCGCTGGCGTTATAGTACAAACCCGTGAGCTTGAAGGTCGAGAGGTCGACGATGCCAATAGCCAGTATGCCATTGGCTCCGACGCCAAGCTTGATCGTCGTCTGGGTGCCGGCGGTAATCAATCCAGTATTCGCGGATGTGAACACGGCGGACCAGGTTGCGCCCCCGTCAGTGCTCTTGTAGACGGCCGTCTGATTGTTGGTCGCGTTGCTGCTCGCCGTCACGGCGGCGTAGAAAATATTGGCGTTAGCGGGGTCGCCGACCAGAGACGTGATCGGCCCCGTGGGCAAGCCGCTCCCGATAGCGCCTCCCACCGCCGTAAAAGTCGTGCCGCCATTGGTGCTGCGGTAAAGACCGCCGCTATAGAAACTGCCCCCCGCCTCCATGACTCGCGGCTCATAAGAAGCTGCCAAAATCGTCTGCCCGCGAACAGCCACATCGGTGATGCTTTGACCGGCCAGGGTCGGGTTCGCGATTGTTGTAAAGGAGGCGCCGCCATTGGTGCTGTAGTAGATCAGGCCCGGAAGATTCCCGAAATTTCTGGGGTCGGTGAACGTTGAGGCCGACGCAAAGCCGCCGTTCGAGGTTGCGCCCGTTCCGACAATGACGGTCTGATGTGTAAGGTCGGTCGGATCGAGCGTGACGCTGCCGATCGAGAGCGAACTTTTCTGGTCGGTTAGCGCCGTCCAGCTTGCGCCGCCATTTGTCGTTTTCCAGACGCCGCCGTTGACGCTGCCGGCATAGATAATGTTGGCGTTCGAGGGATCGGCCGCAATCGCCTCGATGGCACCGCTCACCGTCCCGTTGGGCGGATTGTCGCCACTTCCTACAGTGTTGCGATCGCCGACGGCCGGTCCAGGCCCTTCGGAGATGAACGCGGCTCCCTGTTGAATTTCGGCACGGGCTATTGCGGGAAGGACGGCAGTCGCCAGGAACACCGCGTAGGCCGTGCGAAAGCGCGAAATCTTGACCGAGATCGCGTGCCCACCCGCCATTCTACTCATCGCGCCGCCCGGAAACACCTATCAACAATTGGAAACAGAGTTACTGGTGCTTACAGGCGGAGTCGACGTGAGCTGCCGATTTTTCCCAAAAAAACAATATTGTTGCAGATGCGCACCAATTCAGAGGGCTCCCCAACAGCTTCTCACAATCCGTAAAGCTATGTCAGCGAGTTATGCCTTCGTCGTTTGACATTGCCGGCCTGTCCTGCACCAGCAATGGGGAAGAAGCTAGAACGGTCCTGCACCCGTTGGGGGAGTAAACTCTACTCCGGTTTAGCGCTGAGCGATCGGATGGCGCGCTTGCGCTGTGTGAAGGCGGCCCATTGCGCAGGATTGCGATCAGCGCGGAGGTATCGATGATCATCGTGACAACCCCCTGCTCATCATAGAGCAGGCAAAGATCGATACGGCTCCTTGAGTCGCTTGGCGCAAACCTTGCCGATCTTCAGCAAACGATCCGATAAGCGCAAGCCCTGTTCGCGGCGGACCCGCTCCAAGCGCTCGCGAACAGCGAGCGTCACTGCGGCCATC
This sequence comes from Bradyrhizobium sp. CCBAU 45384, assembly GCF_028128665.1. Lineage (NCBI taxonomy): Bacteria > Pseudomonadati > Pseudomonadota > Alphaproteobacteria > Hyphomicrobiales > Nitrobacteraceae > Bradyrhizobium > Bradyrhizobium sp. CCBAU 45384. The sequence continues at coordinate 12,102 of NZ_LBIZ01000080.1, read as the reverse complement.
AGGGACTCTCCCGTGCGCTCCGCAAGCTCGGTCGCACTTTGCCCGCATCGCAGGACTGGCTGGCCCTCCTCAGGTGAGCCGCCCGCTACGACATCCGGTCCAATCCTGTTGGCGGTCGCCTATCGGCTGGCGCGACGACCGCGCGAGCCATACGGACGCAGGGGCGGCCTCCAGAATGGCGCCAGGCGGACTCGACATTGATGTCGGCTTCGCCTCGCACCGATGACGGCCAGGCAGAAGAAGCCAGGCGCTTTAATCGAGGAAATAGCCGTGTGTTTGAAGGATCACCGTCGCTGCATCGAGGCGGCGGCGAATCCTGCGGGACTGCAGATAGCGGGTGGCATAGCCAGCTGCAAAGCCAAGGGTGAGAAGACAGATGGAGAGTATCTCGAACAAGATTTCGCTCATGGTCTTGCGCCGCGCCCTCCATATCAGCCTAGCTGAGCCTCGCCATCAACAGCGCCGACTTCAAATCCCCGCATGTCTGGAGCTCGGTCGGCGGCCCCATCCGATGTGACAAAGCCATGATTTGTTTCGGGGAGGCTAGTTGATGGTCCTGACGGCAACCTTACAATCGCCGCCTGGAAGATGCGGGCCCAGACCTCGCCATCGGGCCCGCCGACGGACCCTTGACGGGAACATCACCCAATGAGGCGCGCAAGAGCAGTGCCTTCCCTCGACGCGGTGGGCCGGCAGCTCTTACAGGACCCGCCGTAGCGCGCCTCTTGGTCGAGAGAACGGCCTTGGCTTACTTTTGATCCACGTTGCTGGTCCCGGAGCCGGGAGTGCCGATCGGCAGGCCGTTCGCCGCGTGCCCGACGCCGACGCCTGGTGCGCTGACAGCACCCGGAGCTTGGTCTTGGGGAAGCGTCTTGACCCCCGTCCTTGCCTGCTCGGCGGGGCTCATCTGTTGGCCGTTGACGCCATTCGAGCCGTTTGTTGCTGTGATACCAGATCGATCAGTGCCACTTTGCGTGGTCTGACTGGAGCCGGTCGCGGGCGCCGTCCCATTTGGCGTCGGCGGCTGGACGTTCGGATTGGTGGGAGAGTTGTTGGTGTGCACGCCCGTGGTGGTCGCGTTCGTGCCCATACCGGATGGCGCTGAGGGACCGCCGTTCGCACTGCTAGATGTGCCCGTCCCTGCGCCTGAACTGGCGGCTGACCCGGCCGCGCCACCTGCGCCTCCGCCGGCACCACCCCCACCTCCGCCACCACCGCCTTGAGCGAGGACCGGGGCGGCGACGACGAGAGACAACGCGGTAGCAAGAAGAAGAGACTTTCGGTTCATTGACCTTCTCCCATGGAAAAGAGGTCAACCGCGCGAAAGTGGCGATAGTTCCTGTCCAACCGGCCATTGAACCTTTGTGAAAGGCGCGATCAATTCCCTGCTTGCAGGGAATTTTACAGGGACAACCCGCGCGAATGCCGGCCCCCCGCACAGTGAAAACAAACGAAAACGCCCCCGATTCAATCGTCTCGCGATGGGGGGCCCCAAAACCGAACAGGGAAATTCCGCAGGCGAACAGGGATTTGGCGCGCCGTGAGCAGGGAACGCACACAGGAGCTAACGAACTGTTTCGTCAGGTGTCGTTTCCTTTTGCTGACATGCGGCGCAGCGACGGCATTCATCGTGAGGACGATCAGCCGACTAATCGCACACGACGCAAACGAAACGACGCTACGGCTCTGGATGAGATCAGGCCCTGGCGAATCCACATCCAGAACCACAACGGCTCCTGAGCGCACGTGCCGCGTTCGTGGGATCTGTTGTGTCTAATGCTGCGGCATAGCTTGTCAAATATCGCCAGCCACCATGACGAAGGCGGGTCGCTCGCGAAGAATCTTTGGTGCGCTGTGCGAGACCAGATGACTGCGCTTGTGCGGATAGCCCGCACCTGGGAACAGTCCTTACATCGATAAATCGACGTCATCTTCGGCCGCCGCGCAAATCCAACACGCCACCACGTGTTAGAAATGCGCTACCGGACAAGTACGGGTGAGTCGGAATCCAATGGTCTGGTTGGCGAGCCATTGTTAGGCTCAGCGCTATGCGAATCTTTTGATAGAGGGCCATCGATGCCAAGGCGCGTAGATCCCCAATGGGGGCGGATCGGCATGGTGCGGCTTAAACCCGCGCAGATTTTTTCGCTCACTGATGCGCAATTTTACGAGCTCATCCAAGCCACGCCGCTTGCCCTCGGAGCCGCCCAAGAAAGCGAGTGTCGCGCCTGGCTCAACGAGATCGGCAAAGCCCTGCGCAGAGACCAGCTCAACAAGAGCAGCACCCACGCTGGGTGGAGGTGCACGAGGCGCTGGCCGAGGTGCGGGGCCAGGCGCGCGATTCCTAGAATGCGCGGCAAACCTGGGCCCAATGCCCGATTGGCCCGCCGAGCAACGGTCACTGGCACCTGAGGGGCCGCTGAACGTGTTTTGCGCGCTGCCCGAAACCCTCGACGCGTTTGCCGAGCAGGCCAGGCGTGAGGCCAAAAACAGCGGCGCGCCGACCGCGCAAGTCACGGCTTTTGCCGAGGCGGCCGAGCGTCTGGCGAGGGCGTTAAAGTGGCTGAACTTTGTCTCGCAACACTTATTGTCCAACGCTTTACGGCAGACAGGACGCGGGTCTTTCATGCGGATCGCCATGATCGGAACGGGCTATGTCGGACTGATATCTGGGGCCTGTTTTGCGGATTTCGCTCACGACGTCACCTGCGTTTCGCGTGGTCGGCCGCATATCCGCCTGCCGCAACGGCATCGACCTTCAAGGCTGTGACGTCGCAGCCGCGCAGCTTGCTATCGATAGCAACGTTGAACAGCGCGCCAGATCGCGCATCCGGCCATCGACTTGGAGCTAGGTTCGAATTGCCCAGACGTGCTTCGGACGGAGCGTCGGCTTTTGCGCCGACTATCTTTCCCTTATTCCACGGTATGCGCTTGGCGTGTTTCTCTTTGAAACTTGAGACGTCGATCATAGTGACCTTCCTCAGTTGATGAGGCCGGTCATTTTCAGGCGAGAAACCCTCTCGCTCGATGACCGCTTGCAGACAACCGGAGACGTCACCCGGTCCAAGCCGATCATCGGGAGGGGCAAAACGACCGCAGCAGACCCTTTAGACCATCCAGTCAAGAACGGTCGGCTGTCGTCAGACGAGCCAGCCGAGCAAGATTGCCGGTCGTGCATTTGCGCGCCAAAGGCGGCATCCGGGCAAGCTCACCGCCTGCTTTCGAAATGTCAAAAGTCCGTTAACCATCAACTTCGCTCCAATTTTAACAAGACAGCAGGACTGCTTGTTAGCGTGCCTTGGGCAAATCAACGTGGCGGATGCTGCTGTTTTCCGATTCGGCGGGCCGGAAATTCAGGGAGTGCGATCGCAATCGCTGCGATCGTGCGATGGGAACTAGCCTTCTCACCCGGAGATCTCGCCATGATGATCGAACGTCGAGCAATGGAGCGGATCCCAATCAACCGGGCCGCGCGGTTGTCATTTGATGGAATTCGTGGGACGCATCCATGCGTCGTGCGCGACATAAACGCCCTGGGGGCCTGCATCTCCACGCCTTACTACGTATTTGCGAATGAATTCGTGCTGTCGTCCGAGGGACATTCCGGAATCTTCATCTGCCGAGTTGTGTGGCGAAAGGTGACACTTTGCGGCGTTTGTTTCCTCCTGCGTCATCGTTGGCCGAAACCGGCGAACGATTCCGGCGAACTCACAAGCGTGGCGCGACATGATTGCTAAATCGTAAGCCGGTAGGGCGTTCAGGTGCTGATCGGCGCCTCTTCTTGCGTGCTGACGAGGCGGTCGTGTGGACTAGCCGCTTCCGCTGTTAGCGCCCGAACGCGAAGTTCGAGCGGGCTCCCAAATCGTCGGCTTATGGGGAGTAGACCGGAAGCGCCTTGCGGGAAGCTAAACCGCCGATTTTGACTCAAGGCGACATCCTAAAGGAATACCCAAATGCGCAGAGTCTTCAGTTGGCTCGTTGATCAACGAGGCTGCAAAGCAGCCGATTCCCAGTAGCTCCAGCGTGCTAGATAAACCTCTTGTGCCCGGTCAAACACGTTCTGCGCACCGAAACCGGTCATCAGTCACTTCGTCACCGACACGCGTGAAGCATCTGCAACTCCGCAATGCGATTGTCGGCGGGACGAAGCCGCCGACAAAGCTCGCGGTTGACATTCTGCATCACCATCATATACGCGTGGATATCGGCCTTGTAGTACGCGTAAAGCGGCGCTCGACCTGCATTGAGACCAAGAGATCGCAACTCGCGTCTGAGAGACCACCGAAGAACGGTGTGGCAAGCAAAAACGCTTTCAGATCGGGCGAGCTGATAGCCATTGACAAAATATACTCCCGCGACCAGCGGTCGCAAGCCGCCGAGACGTCGACGCTGCTGCCGCAGTCCACAGGACGAGCGCGGTGATCCAACTTCGGGAACTTGTCATGATCCGGATTTGCATCGCAAAGGTCTGTCGGGTCACACCCCTCGCCCAGCGGGCCGATCTAAAGACAGTCAGGGCCTCCATCGCCGGAAGCTTGCCGCCCAGCTTACAAAAAGTGGCACCAAGGTGTTCTCGATGGTGCTCGACTACTCATTGGTCGACCTGGGCGCGCTTTTCTCCGTTGGGACCTCCAAGTGGTCCTTCGCTCTCATCTCCGCACGTCGAGATCGCCTACCGCGCGGGCGCTTCCTTTCGCCCGTCAAAGACGAGCTCGAATGGAATCCAATATGCCTGTCGTCGTGTCGATGACGGTTACGGCCTGCTCAATCTTGCCTTGCCCCAACGGATATTTGGTACACCGCTCGGAGATCTGAACTAATCGTTTTCTTTCGCCGGTCAGGATCGTGCTGCTCTTGTCGACGGCAAACTTGACAATGTCCCGCATCGGATTCTTGTCACCGAAGTCGGTCAGATCTTTCTCCATGGTGATCAGATATTCGTAGCTTGCGAGTTCGTCGGAGATTTGCAGAAGTTCCCGGACAGTCGAGTTGACACACTCGGCGTCGCCGCCGGAAACATCAGGGCGCTTTGCGGTTGCAACAAGGTCGTTCATGAGGTTGGCAAAGAGTGGCTTAAGGCTCTCCGCCTGCCGGAAATCACTCTCGGACAGGACGCCCGCACCGCACACACCGGGTGAGACCAAGGCAAGCCCCAAGCCGGCGGCCAGCATCTTTCGGTGCGCTCGCGCTGGGAACGAAAACAACATGGTGCCCATCAGCCCGTGCATTTCAGCTGCTCTCCCTGCTCGCCCCTTATTGTTGGACGGTCGATCTTGTGCAAAGATCAGCCATCGTCGACTTCAGTTCACACTTGCTTTGCGTGCAGACATGTCGGCGTCTGAACCGCTCCCAAAGCCGGAGCATAAGAGCATCACCGACCGGCCGCAACGGGCGTTTCGCGCCGCGGCCCTTGACCGGGCTGCGTCTCCCGAGCAGCTCGATCATCTCGTTGTTATTACCAAGCCCGCTGACTGGATTCTGACCCTCGTGCTCTGCATTGCGCTCGTGGCGGCCGTGCTGTGGGGCATCTTCGGGCGCGTGCCCACTCGCGTCTCAGGCGAGGGTATCCTGATTGGCAGTGGCGGTAAGGTCGTCGACGCTGTATCCGCCGCAGCCGGACGGCTGCAGTCGGTCGCAGTTACGGTCGGCGATCACGTCAAGAAGGACCAACCCATCGCTCAGATCGTTCAGACCGAGATCCAGCAAAAGCACGACGCAGCTACCGAGGTCTTTCATGAACGCGAGCGGGAACACGCCGACCGGGTATCGAAAGCTGCAAGCGAGCTCGCCGCCAAGAGCCAGAACTTTGCAAAGCTTGAAATCGCCCTGCAACAGGTGATCAAGGCAACGAGCCAACGTATCGAGTATCTGACCGTCGACGTCAAAAATCTGGAGGATCTGCTGGCTAAGGGATACACGACGCGGCGCAATCTGGAAGAGCGACGTCAGGAGCTGACCGATGCGCAACAGCGCCGTACTGACGCCCAGAACGAGATCTTAAAGCTGCGGTCGCAGAAGACGGATCTGGAAACGGAGCGCGGGCGCGAAATTCAGCAGTCCGAGTTTGCGCTCAACGAGGCCCGGCGGCAAATGAATGCCGCCGCCGAACAGCTGAGCCAGAACACCCAAGTGATCAGCCCGATGGACGGGCGGGTTTTGGAAGTGAAGATTTCGTCCGGTTCGGTGCTAGCCGTCGGTACACCGGTTATTGCGATCGAAAGCGAAGGCACCAAGCTCCAAGCCGTCGTCTATGTTTCTGCCGAACGGGGCAAACAGATTAAGCCTGGCATGCAGGTGCAACTGGAGCCGAGCACGGTGAAGCGCGAGGAATTTGGCATGATGCTAGGCCAGGTGGTCAGCATCTCTGATTTCCCGATGACGCCGCAAGGCATGGGTGCGCTGCTGCATAACGAAAGCCTGGTTTCACGCTTCTCGCGCGACGGTGCGCCTTACGCCGCGATGGTTGCACTCGATGAAGATACCTCCACTGCAACCGGATATAGATGGGCCGTTGGCGAGGGGCCGAACATCCGTCTCACCAGCGGAACGTTGGCGCGGGCCGAGATCACAACACGCCGGCGGCGCCCGATCGATCTGGTGATACCCCTGCTCAAGCACCTCACGGGAATTGATGGATAAGCCCTCTCCAAACCAGCCACCCAGCGAGCGTGGCCGACCAAAATCCTACGTCAGCCGCATGGCGAGCTGGTTGCCGCAGCAACGCATCCGGCGGACACCCATCCTACTGCAGATGGAAGCCGTCGAATGCGGAGCGGCAGCCCTTGGCATTATCCTCGGCTATTACGGTGCGTGGATCCCGTTGGAGCAGCTTCGTATCGCATGCGGCGTATCGCGCGACGGCAGCAAGGCGAGCAACATCATCAGGGCGGCGCGCCGATACGGGCTGACGGCGAAGGGCTACAGCGTCGAACCACCGGCGCTCGCCGGGATTCCAACCCCGTGCATCATTCACTGGAATTTCAACCATTTCGTAGTCCTGGAAGGAATTGACAAGAAGTACGCCTATATAAACGACCCCGCGAGCGGACGTCGGCGGATCGATCTTGTCGAGCTTGACCTCGCCTTCACCGGCGTCGTTCTGGTGTTTGAACGGGGCGAAAGCTTCGAGAAAGTTGGCAGCAAACCGAAGGGAATAAGCCTGCTCATACGGGAGCTGCGCCACTCAAAGCAGGCGGTGGCCCTGCTAGTTGTGGTCAGCATCGCCGCGGTCCTGCCCAATATTGTTGCCGCGGGGTTCTCAAAAATCTTTGTCGATGAAATTTTGATTCAGCAAACGCGCAACTGGCTTGTGCCGCTCCTGATCGGCATGGCGCTGACGGCGACCCTCCGGGCCGTCCTGACGATCATACGTCAATCGCTGCTATTGCGGCTGCAGACCAAGCTCGCCGTCGTGATGACCAGCCGTTTTCTGTGGCGCCTCATGATGCTGCCGCTGGAATTCTTCACCCAACGCCACGCAGGCGATATTGCGGGTCGTATTGCAGCCAACGAACAGATCGCCCGTCTGCTTTCAAGCGGCATTGCAGCTAATGCGCTCAGCCTGATGTCGGTGGTCTTGTTCGCCGCAGCCATGGCCGTCTACGACGTCAGCCTGACCACTCTTTGCGTCGCAATCTCTTTGATAAATGTTCTTCTCCTGCGCCTTGTCGCTTCACGCCGCCAGGAACTGAGCTATCGGCTGGCGCTCGATCAGGGAAAGCTGCTCGGGGCAACCGTGAGCATGGTGCGGACTATCGAAACCATCAAAGCAAGTGGGTTGGAAGACGACGCCTTCGGCCGGTGGGCCGGTCTTCAGGCTAAGAACCTCAACGCCGAACAGAAGATCGGCGCCTCCGCCATCATATTGGACATGGTCCCGACCTTGCTCACGGGTCTCATGATCGCAGCGATTCTTGGTGTCGGAGGCTTGCGGGTCATTCAGGGCTCCCTGACACTGGGAAGCCTCGTGGCCTTCCAATCCCTAGCCTTGAGTTTCTCCGAGCCTTTCGTCAACCTCGTGAACTATTTCGGTGGATTGCAAACCATCAAGGGAGCACTCGAACGGCTCGAGGATGTCTACCGATACCCGCTAGCGCCGCAACCACCGACACATGCGAGTGCCTTGCCGCCGAAGCTTACCGGCCGGCTCGAACTTCACAATATCAGCTTCGGCTATTCGGTGCTCGAACCGCCCCTTTTGGCCGATCTTTCGCTGGTGATCCCTGCCGGTTCACGCGTGGCACTCGTTGGCATGTCGGGCAGCGGAAAATCAACCCTCGGCAAACTGATCTGCGGACTGTACAAACCCTGGTCCGGCGAGATTCATTTTGATGGATGTAGGCTGACGGATATCCCTGCGGACATTTTTGCGAACTCCGTCGCCTATGTCGACCAGGACGTCTTTCTGTTCGAGGGAACGGCGCGAGACAATTTGACGCTCTGGGATCCAACAACCGATGAGCGTCACCTCCTGACGGCGGCCAAGGACGCGCTGATTCATCAAGACCTTGCGACGAGACCAGGCAATTATGACTGCCACATAAACGAGGGCGGCACGAACTTCAGCGGCGGTCAGCGTCAGCGCATCGAAATCGCCCGAGCTCTGGTTTGCAATCCCTCGATCCTTGTCTTGGATGAAGCGACGGCTGCACTTGATCCGGTTACGGAAAAATCCATCGACGACAACCTGCGGCGCCGCGGCTGCACCTGCATCATCATCGCCCACCGCCTGAGCACGATACGCGATTGCGACGAAATCGTCGTGCTTGAACGCGGTCGCATCGTTGAGCGCGGCACGCATGAGGAGCTTCTTGCGCTTCAGGCCTCCTATGCCAAACTGGTGGCGCGCGAATGACGGATCGATTTGTCAGAGAGAATTTCGTTGGGCAACAACCCGAGGCGCCGATCGGTCTTCCGCACCGGACTTCGCTCGATGCGCGTCGCCCAATGCTTCTCAGCGACCACCAACATGTTCTTCAAGTGGCAGCCGGTCACGTCGATTTGTTTGCAGTTCGGCCGACAGGCACGCGCCAGCATTTGTTTCGTGTCGAAAACGGCGGATGCATTCTGGACTTGCACAATGCCTGCGAAACCTCGGGCAGCCGACTGCAAATCATCGCTGTCGGCCCGCCTGGGAATGCGCTTTTGGAGGTGCCGCGCAGCGCAGCGTCATTTGGCTCTGTGTCTAGCTGGATCGCCCAATTGGCGGTGTTCATGGTCCGCTCGGCGGCAAACGAAGCCATCTCCGAGTTGGTGAGCGGCGAGGCGATTGAGCTGCCCCCAGGCGAGCGACGTCGTGGTCCGATGCGGGACCTCGTGTGGGCACACCTCGACACCGGGACTGCAAACGTCATGGACCTCGGCTCGAGCTTCGCTCCCGGGCAGCCTCCCTTCCCTTTGACCGCTGGGATGTGGGTGGAAGCTGGCCAGCATGGGTGCAAATTGCGTCTCGACCCGAACCCGCCAGATACCCTGGTTCTCTGGCCCGCCATTGACCGATTCCAGATTGCATTCATTTCCCATCTTGAGCGCAGCCTGGCAGAGGGCCTCATTCGAGAGCGGGAACGCCTGCTCCGCCGCGACGAACTCACTGTGTCGCAAACGCTCGACTCGTTTGAGCGGCTCGCCGATGTCGTGGTCAAGAAAGCCGATCGCGCGCAATCCGAATGGGATCCGGCAGACCCGCTGCTTTGCAGTTGCCGGGTTGTCGGAGAAGAACTGGGAATACCGGTTGCACTTTCGCAGCGCGCTCAACCCACAAGACAAGCCTTCAGCGACATTCTGGAGATCGCTCGCACAGCCCAGTTGCGGACCCGCCGTGTGCTTCTGCGCGATGCCTGGTGGACGACCGATGCTGGACCGCTCCTCGGTTGGCACGGAGCCGAACGCAGTCCAGTGGCTCTGGTGCGCAAGCGTGCGAACACTTACACGATGTTCGACCCAAAGAGTGGAAGTCGCCGCTTGGTCGATCGCTCCGTTGCGGGTGAGCTCAAGCCGGAGGCCATCACTTTCTATCCGGCGTTGCCGTCCCACCCGCTCCAATATCGCGATTTGCTTGCCTTTGCGATGCGAGGCGTTTCCGACATCATAGCGCGCATCGCGTTGGCTGTTATGGTAATCGGCCTGCTCTCGCTGATGCCGCCACTGATCACCAATGTCTTGGTGAATTCGGTTATCCCGCGAACCGAGATCGACCAACTCGTTGTTTGTGCGCTTGCGCTGACGGTCACCTCTGTGGCGATCGCAAGCCTACAGGTCATGCAAGGACGGGTCACGTTAAGGCTCGAAGGTCTGCTCGACTACAAGCTTCAGGCCGCGCTGATCGACCGACTGCTTCGCCTACCAACCTCCCTGTTTCGCGAATATACCAGCGGCGATTTGGTCGATCGCGCCATGGGCATCGACGCCACGCGCCGGATCTTCACCGGACGTGTGCTGGGCGGCTTTACGGCCTCGTTCTTTTGTTTCTTCAGCATTGGGCTGATGCTTTACTATGACCTCCGACTGGGAAGCATTGCACTGCTGCTCACTATGGTTAGAGCGGCGGCAATTCTAGCCGCGAGCGCCTTGCGACTCTACTACGAAACCAAGCAGTTCAACCTGCAAGGCAAGGCCAGCGGCTTTGTACTGCAATTGATTGCGGGAGTGGGCAAGCTTCGCGTGGCCGGCGCAACGGTGCGCGCGTTAGCGCGCTGGTCGCAACAATTTGCCGTACAGAGGCGGTATTTCATCGCCTCGCAGCAAGCGGCCAACGCGCTGAGCACCTTTGACACCGCTTTTCCGATGCTGGCGACGTTGACCATCTTTGCGCTTGCTTCCTACACAAAGAGTCATATCCTACTCGACCTCGGCGCATTTCTCGGCTTTCTGGCAGCCTTCGGACAGACAACGGCCGCGATCGGCAGTTGGGCCTCGAGCGTCAGCGAGTCCCTAGTGGCCATTCCTCACCTCAGCCGCCTGAAGCCCGTGATTTCCACTCCTGCCGAGATCTCCGAAGAACGCCGATCGCCCGGAGAACTCACCGGAGAGATTGAACTTTCCGGCATAGTCTTCCGCTATATGAAGGGCGGGCCGAAGGTTCTGGATGACGTCAGCCTAAGCATTGCGCCGGGTGACTACGTCGCGATCGTCGGTCCCTCAGGCAGCGGGAAATCGTCGCTCTTTCGTTTGCTGCTCGGTTTTGAGCGAGCGGAAGCTGGCACGGTGTTTTACGATGGCAAGGCCCTCAACACGCTCGACATCAGCGCCGTGCGCCGGCAGCTTGGCGTAGTGCTGCAAGATACCAAGCTCGCAACCGGAAGCCTTTACGACAACATTTGCGGCGGCGTTGATCTGCCGCTGGAGAAGGCCTGGGAGGCCGCCCGACTGGCGGCGCTGGATGCCGACATTGCGCAGATGCCGATGGGCATGCATACGCTGGTTGCTGAAGGCGTGACTACGCTATCAGGCGGTCAGCAGCAGCGACTATTGATCGCCCGCGCTCTTGCGCGCTCACCACGGGTTCTTCTGTTTGATGAGGCAACCAGCGCACTCGACAACCAAACCCAAAGCATCGTCGGCACCTCGCTGGAACGCTTGAGCATTACGAGGATTGTGATTGCGCATCGCCTCAGCACCGTGCGCAATGCGGATCGTATTGTCATGCTGTCGCGCGGCAAGGTGGTGCAAGCGGGAAGCTACGCGGAGCTCATGAACGAGCCTGGGCCGTTTGCGGATTTTGCCAAGCGGCAGTTGCTCGAATCGGCTCAACGCTAGTCTAACGGCGACGGAGACGATAATCCGGACGCATCGCTAGGCCGGGTCATTGCCCGTGGATCTCTCGGCAGGTGGACACGAGTACGCTCGTTGGGCATCGACACCGTGTCGCGGCCTCTTTCCGCATTGCGCGAGCATGCTTGTGTCCATGAGAGTTCTCGATTGAAAAGAGTCCCCGCACACCCCCGGCAGCAACCATGGAGTGTGCGGGTATTGGTAACTTAGCCGATCGAACTGGTGTTCGACTGCGCGAGCAGCTGCGTGGCGGCAGCGGCACCACCGGCACCGAAGACGCTGGAGCCGCCCTGAGCCACACCAACCTGCGTCGCAGAGTTCGCCTGCGCGATG
>NZ_LBIZ01000079.1:0-33846 GCF_028128665.1 Bradyrhizobium sp. CCBAU 45384 | reverse complement strand
GCTCAAGACGTCAGGCAGCCGACGACGTCACCGCAAACTTGATCGAGCGTCGCGCAAGTGCTCGTCCGACCTGCTCTCCGCGCTTTTCGATTTGCTGATACGAAATCAGGCTGAGCAAGACGGTGATCACAATGGCTCCAACCATAGCGACCAACATAGTCGCGCTGGTGACTTGCACTGTTCTCACCAACGCATAGCCCACCAATACTTGCACCGGGCGGTGAATCAAATACAGCGAATAGGAAGCCTCTCCAGTCCGAAAAACCAGCGGATTTGTGAAGGCAAATCTAAAGATCTTGCCATCGATCTGATCCGTCTTTGCTCCAGCCATATAGCTGTAAAATGCAGCCCAAATAACGAGCCCGAGCGGATCGCGTAGAAACATGATGGCAAGGACCGACAGGCAAATTGCGACCGCGATAGAGCGGAGATTCATCTCGCTGATCTTGTTAAAGCCGATACGAGATGCAATTCCAACGGCAAAATATCCGCTGGCGCCTGCCAAGGATGATGCGAGATCATAAGTTCCGAGCATGCCTCTGCTATGGGCGATGTAGAGCAGGCCGAACACAACTGTCATGCAGACGGTCGACCGCCAATCGCGGAGACTCAGGAGAACCAGTGGGGCAACGATGTAAAACTGCCACTCTAGCGAGATGCTCCAGGCGGCCGGCAGGAACGTCATGGCTGATCGATTGAGAATTTCGTTCGGAATCGCGCCATGAAACATGAGGCAATGAGCTAAGAAATGCGCTGGAAAATTGCTCGTCATTTGATGCTCGATCTCGGCGAGCGATTGCGAGTATGCGGCCCAGCCTGCGGAAGTCTGCCAGGGCACAAGCGTCGACAGTGCAACCCAGTAGGGGAAGACAGCAAACCCGATCGCGGATGCGATGACGAACACCGGGTAAAGTCTGAAGAAGCGGCGAGTCAGGTAGGGCGCGTATGTTTCATCTCTTTGAAGAATCAGGTTCGTGATGACGAATCCGCTCACGATCATGAACAGTTGAACGGCCACGTCGCCGCGCAGAAGGAGCTTCAGTATCTTATTGTCTGGCTCCATAATTCCGGAAAGTTGGAGGCCATGTCCGATCGCAACCCAAAGGGCAAGATAAAAACGCAGCCCAACGATTTCGTCGAAGTACTCGCGTTTCACCATGTTGTGCCTTCATTTGAAGTTCAGCTTCACGGCATTAGTCATAGCGTTGTTGGCAACATTAAGTCTGCGATACTGCTAGGCAACCAAGTCTCCGATGGACACGACATGCGAGGCGCCTGCACTTTTTGACGCGAGCTGCCGCCAGCTTGCGGTTACTATTGACAGCCTGCCCTTTGTCGATTTCAACGAAGTGCGTTCCCGAGTGCGGCCGCGCTATCCGGTTCCAAATCAACAGCGTCAGACTGATCAATCAATGGGCAGCAATCTCAGAATCGTGGCGATTAGTTTGGCCGGCTCCGCGCGTCGCGAGCGCGCGAGTGCGAATCTGGAGTCGCTTGAGATTCCATGGACCTTCTTTGATGCCTTGCGTGTGCCAGCTAGGGGGCTCCCGCAATATGACGAGGCGCTGGCCATCCGCTTTTGGGGCAGGGGCCTTTCACGTGCCGAAATCGGCTGCGCAGCCAGTCATATGAGTGTCATGGCGCAAGTGGCAGCTTCAGATGCCGACAATTCATGGACACTTGTCATCGAAGACGACGTCATTCTCGATGCCGGGTTCAGCTTCCGATTGCTTCCGGACATCTGCAAGGCTGCTGAGATCGGCTATCTCCGGCTGTATGGGCGACACATGGCGCCATGCAAGCACGTGGCCTGGCTGGATCAGCGGGAATTGGTGCGGTTTGAGCGTGCGCCAATGGGAACGCAGGCCTATCTTATCTCAGGCCATGCCGCGCGTCGGTTCATTGACAGCGTGACAACTATTCATCGGCCGATCGACTGGGAGATGGACCGCTTCTGGGCAAATGGCCTCCACAATTATGCCTTGTTTCCTTTTCCGTGCCTTGAGCTGACGCTGACATCTTCGATCGCAAAGGCGGCGGAGTCGGTCCGCGAGCCTACTGCGTTTGACAGGGCGGCTCGGTTTGCGTGGAAATCAAAGGAATATGTTCTGCGCCTGTCGGAAAATATCCGCCTTCGACAGTCGGACAGGCGGATTCGCGTCCGGCTCGCCGGCGCAAGCAGTCTTTCCGCGCCAATGCCGGAGACAATTCGTACGATCGAAAGCATGTGATTGACGCCTTGAGGAAGCGGCACGAGATTTGACGAGCCGGACTACGTTTGCGCCGTGGCCCGCTCAGGCGGGCTTGCGCCGGACGACACTTCCGAACCTGGCGAGCGGCCTCAGGAGTTCTGCCCTGTTGAAGCGGAGCATGATCAGCTGGTACGCAAGCCAGGAAGGGCTCAAGAACAACCCTGTGAACCAGACGATATGAGAGGCGGCGGCGCGCCAATGTGTGGTCGTGGTCAGCGCAAGCCATATCCCACGGCGCAGAAGTGAACTCGACGTGTCCGCGTCCTGCCCAACATAGCGCAGTCCCAGTTTACGGGACGCGAGGCGATAGTTGACAAAGACGATCTCGTTATCGATCGGCCGTGCCGCTTGCACGTGCATGGACTTCCTGTCGCAATGTGCCTTCAGGATGTCGAACTCTGCAATGCGGAACCCGATCTGCCTGGGAAAATCCGGAAACCGCTGCGCCCGGCCCTTCGCGTCATTTCGGCTGATATTTCTGCCATGGAGCCGATATTGCCCGAGGGTTTCCTGCACCGTGACCACGTCTCCGTAAAGAGGGGCGATCGTGTTGAGGGCGCCGTCGTATCCCACGGGCGGATTGAGCGGGATGACCTGACGAAGAAACTCTCGGAAGTACGCATTTCCCGACATGACTGGCCAGATGTACGTTCCCGACCGGGTAAATTCTGCGTGCACATCTTCCGACGCGTAGGATTTGGGAAACGCACAGAACGAACGCCCAAGTCGCCTGCCGGCGCCATCGATGATGTCCAGATTGAACTGAACTTTCGAAACACCTTCGCGGCAGTGCGCAGCAACGTTTTCGACCGCCGTCGGCATCAGGATGTCATCCGCATCGAGGAACAGCAGTACGTCGCCTGTCGCTGCGCGATACCCAACTTCGAATGCTGCGATGTTGCCCTGATTTGCCTGAAATATGGCTCGAATCCTGTCACCATAGCCGGCGATGATCCGGCGGGAACCGTCGATCGATCCGTCGTCGACGACGACGATCTCGTCCGCCGGACGGGTCTGATTCAACGCGCTGTCGATTGCCAATCCGACATACCGTTCGTAATTGTAGACTGTTATGACGATGCTGATCTTCAACGTGTGTCGCTCACAAATTTGCAGGTGGCAAAAGAGGCTATCAATCCATGCCTTGATAGGCCAGAAGTAATTTCACAGTCCGCAAAGCATGATTGGTGAGGCAATCGCATGAAAATCGCTCTGATTGATCCGTCACTGTTTACTTGGCCATATGATCTTAAATTAGCCAAAGGATTGACCGATATTGGGCATGCAGCCAGCATTGTCGGGCGCCAGCTTGGGCAGAAGCCTTCCGTTGATGAAGACCTATTTCTTGACCGGCATTTTTATCCGGGATTGCAGTCGCGCTTTTTCAAGAAACTTCCGCGCAACGTGCAGCTGGGGCTGAAGGGACTCAGTCACGCTGAATCAATGACACGGCTGATCAGGCGCTTCAGGAAGACGCCGCCCGATGTGATCCATTTTCAATGGGCACCCCTGGCGATCGTCGACAGCCAGTTCATTCCCAAGTTCAGGAGGGTCGCGCCAACGGTTCTGACCGTTCATGACTCGAATCCGTTCAATAACAATCCGAGCTCGCGGATACAGCGAATCGGGGCGTTCAAGATTCTGCATTGCTTCGACCATCTTATCGTTCATACGACCGTTGCACGTGATCGCCTGCTGCGCGTTGGTATTCCGGGCGAGAAGATTTCGGTTATCGCGCACGGATTGCTGACGGATCATATCGCCCGACCTGCCGACGAGTCCGCGGCCGCGGACGGCCGCGTTCAAATACTCTTGTTCGGCAAGATAAAGCCCTACAAGGGCGTCGACGTCATGCTTCGCGCGCTTGCATTGCTTCCCCGAGAGGTCAGGGCACGTTGCGTGGTGAAGATCGTGGGCTGGCCGGAAATGCCGATGGAGCCGCTATTTGCGATGGTGAAGGATCTGCAGCTCGAAGACCATGTCGAATTCGACCTGCGGTTCATTCCGGAAGACGAAGTGACCTCGCTGGTCGCGCGCGCTGACATCCTGGCTTTTCCGTACCGGGATATCGACGCATCCGGTGTGCTGATGCTGGCGATCGCGGCGGGACGTCCGATCGTCGCTTCGAACCTTGGAACGTTTTCGGAATGGCTGAGCGATCGGGCGGAGGGGACGCTCGTTCCTCCAGGTGATCCCGCCGCATTGTCCCGGTCGCTCGAGCGCTTGATCAGCGACCCCGACTATCGAAACGCCAAGGGTCAAGGAATGCTGGATCTGCGCGACTCCGTGCCGACGTGGACCTCGATTGCCCGCCTGACCGAGGCCGCCTATGCGAAGGCCAGCCGGCGTGTGGACGCGCCGGCCAGTGCCCAGGTTCTGCAGCGTTCAGGAAACTGAAGGGGTCATCTGCCAGGTGGTCTGGCGGATCGACAGGATGCCCCAGAAAAAGCCAAGTGCCCACGCGAAGTGCATCACGGCGGCGGCCGGCAGTGCAAGCAGCCCGCAAATTGAGCGATGTTTTACTGCAATCAACATTGCGGTCAGGGCCAGTATCGCCAGATAGGCCGCCGGCAAGGTCAACAGCAGCGGCGCAGCCGGCGACAGCACGATGGCGCCGAGCGTCAATGCAACATGAGTGGGCACCAGGAATTGACGCAGTCGCAACGATCCTGGATGCCGTCTCACCGTTCTCGATCGACCACGCCCGTAGTTGAAGTATTGCTTCGCCAGGCTCAGAAAGCTCGACCGCGGTCGATATGAAAGGCGGATGTCCGAATCCAGAAAAATCCGGCCGCCGAGTGCACGCAGCCTGCAGTCAAACTCTGCATCTTCATTGTGAGTGAAGGTTTCGTCGTAACCACCGGCCGTGCGAAAGGCATCGATGGTCATCGCGGCATGATGCCCGTGATCGACAAAGCCGCTTTGCTTTCCGCCGCGATGTGCCGATCCGCCCGAACCGACCTTGGTGTCCGAGACCC
This sequence comes from Bradyrhizobium sp. CCBAU 45384, assembly GCF_028128665.1. Taxonomy (NCBI): domain Bacteria; kingdom Pseudomonadati; phylum Pseudomonadota; class Alphaproteobacteria; order Hyphomicrobiales; family Nitrobacteraceae; genus Bradyrhizobium; species Bradyrhizobium sp. CCBAU 45384. Next base: position 28,616 of record NZ_LBIZ01000079.1, on the reverse strand, counting down.
AGGCGACGGCTTTCTGCAAGCAACCCTCGCCACGAGAGTCCATGGGGACCACGACCGAGTCGGCCTTGCGCTCGTCCAGAGTCTTGAGGAGGCTCGAAACATAATCCGCTGGATATTCGCAATGGGCGTCACACCGCACCAGGACCTGCGCCGCAGCACCATAGACTTGTACGGCCAGATTGATCCCGGCACTCTGCAGCCGCTGGGGATTGCGCAACAGATGGACGCCGCGAATCTCCTTGCCAAGCTGGCGAACAATGTCAGGCGTCCCATCGGTGCTGCCGCCATCTGCAACCACTATCATGCGATCTTCGTCGAGACCGTCCCGCGCCAGATTGCGGACAACGGTCTCGATATGGGAAGCCTCGTTCAAAACGGGTACGACGATCAGGACGTTTCTGGACACGGTTTAGCTGCCAATTGCCATTGTTTGCTCAATCCGTTGGCAGGCGCGGGAATGGTCGTTGATGCACGCCAAAGGACGTCCCGACGGTCCGTCAAAAGAATGGCCAACTCGTGACTGCTTCCTTTGATGCATCGGTTGCAAGTGGGCTTACCGATGGCGCCTTAAAATGGGCGATCTCTTCTGCGTGAATCGTGAATAGTGCGTGCACCGATCGCTCGAAGATCGGAAGCGAAACTGACCGGAGCAATATGTGAGAGCTGTTATTGTTGGCTTCCCTTTGTTGCTGGCGGCCTGTCATCCCGCATCGGCCGATCCGATGACGTTGGATTTTTCATGGAACGGGGCACGCGGCTGTGTCACGCTGTTCCCGAATCCTGAGATGCGTCTGCGCAATATTCCCGCCGGTGCCACATCGATGACGCTCACACTTGCAGAAGGCACTCGCGAAATGGGAGGCCAGAACGTTCCGGTTCCGAGCAATGGCGTCGTGCCATCGGGGACGATCCGGACATTTGGTCCTTGCAAGCCGGGTGTGTATGAATGGACCGCCCTCGTGAAATCATCGACGGGACAGGTTCTATCGGAGGCGCATCAGGCGCGTTTCTATCCCGCGGACGAGACCGCAGCGAAGCAATAGTTTCGCAACATCAATCCACGGATTGCACCGTTTCGGTCCTTTGCAACTGCGCGTGGCAGCTTCAGGCGTCTGCGCGCCGCCGTTCGATCGTACGAATGAAGCCACAATCCATCTAGATATGAATTAATGGAGTTTGGAAGGTTGGAGATTGAGAACAAGTTCATGCTTCGTGACAAGGAGTTGAGTGTTGTTGGCGCGAAGGTTGATAAGGAAGCGTAACGATTTCGCCGGCCCGACAAATATCGGTAGTGTCCCAGCTCCGATCGATGCGCAACGCGCGGGCGCGGCGAGATGAAAAAGACCGTTCTGGTCACCGGCGGTGCCGGCTACGTCGGCTCGCATTGCTGCAAGGCGTTTGCGATGGCGGGTTGGAATGTCGTGACGCTCGACGATCTTTCCCGAGGCTGGCGCGATGCGGTGCGCTGGGGACCGTTGGTCGAGTGCGATATTCGCAATTCAGCCGGCGTGCGCGCAGCGCTGGACACCTACAAGCCGGACCTTGTCGCGCACTTTGCGGCACTGGCTTATGTCGGCGAATCCGTGGCTGATCCCGCCATCTATTACGACAATAACACGAGAGGAACGCTTGCACTCCTGGAGGCAATGCGAGCGGCCGGTTGTTCGCGCGTGCTCTTTTCCAGCACGTGCGCCAGTTACGGAATTCCCCAGCACACGCCGATAGACGAAACACATCCGCAGGCGCCGATTAATCCCTATGGTTGGTCCAAGATGATCATCGAGCGCATGCTGGAGGACTTTGGCCGCGCGTACGAGATGTCGTCGGTTTCGCTGCGCTATTTCAACGCGGCGGGCTGTGATCCGGACGGAGAGATCGGCGAGCGCCACGAACCGGAAACGCATGCCATTCCGCTGGCGATCGAAGCTGTGCGCCGACCCGATCGGCCTTTCACCATTCTGGGAACGGACTTTCCGACGCCGGATGGCAGTGCAATCAGGGACTATATCCACGTCAACGACCTGGCGCAGGCGCACCTTCTCGCAGGTGACATGCTGGTGGCGCGAGGCGGTACTCATGTCTTCAATCTCGGTACAGGGGTTGGCACGAGTGTGCTCGAACTAATAAAGGCAGTGAGGCGTGTCTCCGGAAACGATCCGGTCGTCCGCCGCGGCCCACGCCGCGCGGGCGACCCGCCCACGCTCGTCGCTTCCTTTGCCAAAGCCAAGCGGGAGCTCGGTTGGAGCCCGCGGCAATCCGAGATCGACTTCATTATTGAGACTGCACTGAGGTGGAGCGATAGCAACCCGTCGGCATGATTTCGCACGAAGATGATCGATACCCCATTCGCAGGAATTGGACTGGGAAGAGGCGTGGCGCACGTCTCCGTGACGTCGGCGTCCGATGTTGCGAAAACGACATTGAACGAGGGCATGACGGTGTTCTGGCGCGCCGACCAGCCGATCGGCCATGTGCTGATGCATGAAGGCCAGATAACGGACGCCAGGATCGATCATATCGACAACACCTTTCTGTCAGCCGTGGATTCCCAAGTGCGAACCTCGACGAAAATGATGCTCTCGGCGAGCGTGGTGATCTGCACGCGAGACCGTCCGGACGAGCTGAGCAAATGCTTGTCGTCGCTGCCGCAACAGACTCATCCTCCGCGAGAAATCATTGTCGTAGACAATGCATCGCGCGATCGGCGGACCCGGGATGTCGCGTTGGCCGCGGCAGTAACCTATATTCGGGAGGACCGACCCGGCCTGGACATTGCGCGCAATGCCGGCGCGCTCCAGGCGACTGGAGATATTGTCGCCTATACGGACGACGATGTGCTGCTTCACCCGCGCTGGCTGGAGCAACTGACATGTGCGTTTGACTCTCCCGAGGTCGGTGCGGTGACTGGGCTTGTGCTTCCCGCCGAGCTCGCGACCGAGGCGCAACGGCACTTCGAGACGTATTGGGGATTTGGCAAGGGCTATCGCGAACAGGATTACGACAGCGCAGCCTTCCGATCGCATTACGGCCAGGTCCTGCCCGCGTGGGACGTCGGCGCCGGAGCGAGCATGGCGTTCCGGCGCGAGGTGTTTCAGGCCGTCGGGCTCTTTGATGAGCGCCTGGACGTCGGTCAGGCCGGCTGCTCGGGCGACTCGGAGTACTGGTATCGATTGCTCGCGGGCGGCTACACGTGTCGTTACACCCCGGCGTCAGTCGCATTCCATTTTCACCGCAGGACAATGGATGGACTGGCCAGCCAGATCTATCATTACATGCGCGGTCATGCGGCCGCACTTTTGGTGCAGTATGAGCGAACGGGGATCTCGGCGAACCGGCGTCTGGCTTACTATCACAAGCCGCGTTGGTACCTCGCTCGACTACTCCGAAAAGCAATGGAAGGAGACAGCATTCGCGACCGCTTCCTGAAGGAGGAGGTGACCGGATATCTCGCCGGATTGCTGTTCTATCATCGCCAAAGGTTTCGCAGATGACAGCCCATCCGCGTACGTCCATCGTGATCGCCGCCCGCGACGCTGCGGGAACCATTGCTGAAACTCTTGTCAGCCTGCTCGCGCAGAGCGCCCCCTCCTGGGAGGCGCTTGTCGTGGATGACGGTTCGATCGATGCCACGGCCGAGATCGTTGCTGAATATGCGGCGCGGGATTCCCGCTTTCGGGTTCTGCAGTCTGACGGAGTAGGCGCTTCCGGTGCCCGCAACAAGGGAATTGCAAGCGCGCGCGGCGAACGAATACTGTTCCTGGACAGTGACGATTGGATTGATCGATCCTTCCTTGCGCTGATGAATGCTGCGCTGGATCGCGATTCCTCGGCGGTGGCCGCCTACTGCAACTGTTGCCGGGTTATGCCTGACGGCAGTGAAATTTCCGTTCGCCGCGATCCGGCCATCCAGGACAACGCCTTCGAGCGTTTCGCTCGGACGTGTGCCACGTTCATCCATGGCGTGCTCGTCTTGAAGAGCGCGGTTGCAAAGGTCGGTGGCTTTGAGACCAGCCTCCGCACGTGCGAAGATTGGGACCTGTGGCAACGGATCGCCCGCTGCGGCGGCAGGTGGATCCATATCGACGAGAAATTGAGCTATTACCGGACAAGCGACCGTTCACTGACGCAAGATGTCAAACGGATGCTGGCCGACGCGCGTGTGGTCATTGCGCGCGGATTTTCGAGTGACGACCGCGTCAGCGAGCCGGCACCCGCACACCAAGCTGGAGCGTCAACTGCATACGGCAGCGTCGCGGCGGCGTACGCGTATTTCGCCCTCTGGTGTGCCGGATTTGACTGCGGCCGCAGGAATGCCAGCGATCCATCGCCGGAAACGCTCAGCGACATTCCAAAGACCGAGACAACAGCGGACTTCGTTGCCTCTGTTTTGCTCGATGCCGTGATGGTCGGGGCAAGAACGGTGCCCGCCAAGCTGGCGGAACGGTGGCCGCAATACGGGAAGGGCGTAACCCACCTCATTTCAGCAATGGGGCACGCATGGAGCGACCCGGCGGCAGCGCGAAAGTGTCAATACCGCTTTGAGCGAAAAGTGCTCGATTATGACGACCTTTCGGCGCCCAGGGTCCTCACGTTGACGTTCGGCACGCGCGTTGACCTTCGCCGTATCGATACCATCAGGCCGATCGGGACTGTCGATCGATTGTATGTCTATCTCTGTGACGGGCCTCGCATCCTGACGCTGCTCGATATTGGTGCCCTCGGCACCGTCAACAACCGCTTTTGGATCGCGCTGGCCGCCCATGGCCTCGTTCATTTGCAGGTCAAAGACCAGATCGGAAGGCTGATTCGGGCAAAAATCGCACTCCACAAGCGGACAGAACGACTTCAATCCTTCATGCGAGACGGCCGAGATACTCACCGGGGGCGGCTACGCGAGTTGGCCTCGCGGGCCTCACGTGAGGCGCGGTCGCGAGCCATCTCGGGCATCTCCGCTTCGAGCAGTCCTATGCGATGTGCCAGAAGATCTCGAGACACCACACGCAAGAAATTTTGGGAGGGTTTCTTCGAGCAAGAGGATCCCTGGAACTACGGTTCGCCGTATGAACAGGAAAAGTATAGCCGGCAGCTCGAGCTCCTGCCGGACCAGCCAGTGGATCACGCGCTTGAGCTTGCGTGTGCGGAGGGACATTTCACACGGCAATTGGCACCCAGGGTCAAGCGCCTCAGAGCCGCCGATATCTCGACCAAGGCGCTCGATCGCGCCCGTGTCCGATGCAATGGGCATCAGAATATCGAATTCTCTCAATTGGATTTATCCGCCGATCCGCTCCCACAGGATATCGATCTGATCGTCTGCTCTGAGGTCCTTTACTACCTTAACGACGAGGCCGAACTGGAATCGGTCGCGAAGCGACTGGTGCAGGCGCTGCGTCCTGGCGGTCACCTGGTGGCGGCCCATGCCTTTGTGCTGAAGGACAATATATCGCGAACGGGCCTCGACTGGGAGACTCCGTATGGGGCGGAGACGATTGGGCGGATTATCCAGGGCGTGCCCGGGCTCGCCCTGGATACATCGATCGAGACGGAGCTGTACCGTATCGATCGGTTCAGGCGGTTAGTCCCGGGCGAAGCCGCCCCTGACATACAGGTGAAATTCGCGACTATCGACGCGCCGATTGAGCTCGAGGTTGCGCGGTCCATCGTATGGGGCGGGGCCGTGGCGCGCAGGTTTGACGTCGCGCAATCCGAAAGACGAACGCACGCTCCGGTCCTGATGTATCACCGAATTGCGACAGAAGGACCAGACGAACTGGCGCGGTACCGCTTGTCTCCGGATGCGTTCGGGCAACAGATGCTGTGGCTTCGCCGCAATGGCTACCACACGATCAATTCGGATCAGCTCGCCTGGTTCGTAGCAAGCAATCATCCGTTCGTGGGCAGGCCGGTGCTGATCACGTTCGACGATGGCTACCAGGACTTTGCCGAGTATGCATGGCCGATCTTGCAGGCAAACGATTTCTCGGCAGAGGTGTTCATTGCGACCGATTTCGTGGGAAGGTGGGCTGAATGGGATGCGCCGTTTGGAGAGCCCGCTTCGCTGCTCGATGCGGCCGGGATCGCCGGGCTGGCCGCCGAGGGCGTATCCTTTGGCAGCCATTTGGCGAGCCACCCGCGCAGCCAGGAACTTGCGACCTGGACTCTCGCCGAGGAACTGACGCGATCTCGTGCACAGTTGGAGCGATGGCTTGGGCGATCGATAACGTCGCTTGCTGCGCCTTTTGGCTCTACCAATCAGCGGCTTGGAATTCTCGCAGCCGAATGCGGCTACAAGACCGTGTTCAACACGGTCAACCGGGCTGCAACACTGAAGGACAATCTGTTGGACCTGCCGCGAATTGAGGTCAGAGGCGATTTCACGCTGGACACATTCGCGCGCTGCCTGGAGCAGTATCAATGAGTAGCGGTGCGCTGCTGATCAGTGTGGTTATTCCCGCCTTCAACGCCAGTGCAACGATCGATGAGACGCTTCGCAGCGTAAGGTCCCAGTCGCACCGGGAGCTGGAAATCATTGTCGTGGACGACGGCTCCACAGACGACACGGTCGCAGTTGTCCAGCGGCATCTGGTTCAGGATTCTCGCGTAACAATCATAGAACAGCGTAATGCAGGGGTGGCGGCCGCCCGGAATGCGGGCTGGCAGGCCGCGCGCGCGGACTTCGTCGCGTTCATTGATGCCGATGATCTCTGGACGCCTCGCAAGATTGAGCAACAGCTTCAAGCCTTGCTTAAGGCAGGAGAGCGGACTGGTCTGGTCTACAGCTGGTATGACTGGATCGATGCCGATAGTCGCGTAAGTGCCAGGTCCGATCCCGTCTTTCATGCGGGCGAGGTGCTGGACTATCTCTGTCAGGGAAATTTCATTGGCAACGGCAGCTCGGCGCTGGTTCGCCGGGAAGCCCTCATAGCTGCAAAAGGTTTCGAGAGCGGACTCAGGGCGTCGGGGGCAGAAGGCTGCGAAGATCTGCTGTTCTATTGCCGTGTCGCGGAGGCGTACCACTTCGCGGTCGTGCCCGAGTACCAAATCGGCTACCGCTATCTTCCGAACAACATGTCAAGCAACATGCCCCGGATGTTCCGGTCGTGGATGCTGGTCGCCGATGAGATCATGGCGCGGCACCCAGAGCGCACGGCGATCCTCGACCTGGGCTTCAGAAACTATGCGCGTTGGCTGCTTCGGAGAGCTCTGACGGGCGGTCACTTGTGGTACTTCATCTCAATCCTTGGACAGCTTTTCAGACGGAATCCCTTGCTCGCGCTCAGGGTCGCCGTGCACGATGTGCCACGGGATACCGTGTTGGAAGCCCGGTGGAAATGGCGTCATCAGCGTCGCAAGGTGGTCCGACCACCGGCTTCGTTATTTGCCATCGGCGATCCGAGTCAATTGCAATGACAGAGCACGCGAACAACACACGAAGTCCGAGATCTGCTCGCCGCGCTGCATTGGTCGAACTGTTCAAGCTGCTCAAGCTTGCTCCACTGCCCGGCTGGGTGACGCCCGCGCTGATTGTCCTTGGCCTGGCGACATCGTTGGCGGAGACGGTCGGGATTACTCTCGTGCTCCTGTTCTTCTATTTCGCCATGGGTCAGGTGGAGCTTGCAACGTCGACCAGCGGCCTGCTGGGCGAAGCGCTTCGATATGCGTCGAACTGGTTTCACAGCTCGACCGAAACTGCTGTCGTGCTGCTCCTTCTCATCATTGCTCGCGGTGCTCTTTCCTTTATCAACACATTGATCAGTGCGCGTGTCGGAGAGAAGATCAATGAAGTCGCGCGCAACCGCGTTCATCTGCAGTATCTGCAAACTTCGTATTCGTTCTTCCAACGCCATGACGAAGCCTATCTCATGGAGGTGTTGGGAACCGAGACATGGGTGATCTCCGGGGCATATGCCAGTCTTACCCGCATCGTCGTGAGTTCGTGTTCGGTTTTTCTCTTCGCGTCCTTTTTGTTGGCGCTCTCGATCAAGGTAACGGTCATCGCCCTCGTCGCCTCGATGATCATATCGGCGGGATTGCGCCATCTTTCGTTGCCAATGCAGCAGTTGGGTGCCGGCGTAAAGCTGGTTCATCAAAAGCTGGGTGAGCATATGCTGATGACACTCCAGGGCATGCGCACGATCCGCGCGTATGGCCAGGAGGAGAGTCACCAAAAGCGCTTCGAGCAGGCTTCGGCGCAGGCCCGACAGGTCGCGCTGCGCCTTGCGCGCCTATCCGCCCTGGTCTCGCCTCTGACGGAGGTGGGGTATCTTTTCGTGCTGTTTCTCGTAATCGCGTTCGCTGATCTATGGGGAATCGGCTTTGCGACGAGCCTAACCGCGGTCGCGTTGCTCTATCGATTGCAGCCGCATATGCGAGATCTCGAAGGGAACTTGCTGTATATGGCGCAGATCGAGCCGCAGCTTCGGTCCATCAGACACATGCTGTCGACAGATGACAAGGAGTACCCGAACGCCGGGCACGTGGCCGTGGCTAAGCTGGAGAACGGCATCTCATTTCGCAACGTGACGTTCCGCTATGATGCCGGTACCGAGCCCGCTCTTTTGGATGCTTCGTTTGACATTCCTGCGGGCAAGACCACTGCGCTCATTGGAGCCAGTGGGGCGGGCAAGACCACGATCGTAAATCTATTGTTGCGACTCTATTCGGCCAACGAGGGTGTCATACGGGTTGATGGGCGATCCATCGAAGACGTTCGTCGAACCGATTGGCTCGGCATGCTCGCGATTGCGGGGCAGGATGTGGACCTGGTCGAAGGCACGGTGATCGAGAACGTTCGGATGGCCAAGAACGACGCCTCCGAGGAAGAGGTTCGGCAGGCGCTCCGGGTCGCGGGCATTTCAGAGGTCGTCGAGGCCTTGCCGGACAAATACGACACCTGGATCGGACAGCACGGCCTGCGCTTCTCAGGCGGTCAGCGGCAGCGCCTTGGTCTTGCCCGAGCGATCGTGCGCAATCCGAAGTTCCTCATCCTGGACGAAGCGATGAGCGCGCTCGATCTGACGCTCGAGGACAGCATTCGACGCGCGATCCAGCTACAATTCAAGAACCGAACTTTGTTGCTGATAACACATCGCCTGGATTCAGTGCGCGATGCGGACCACGCGGTGTGCATTGAAAACGGCCGGGTTGTCGCTGAGGGTCCTCCGGCGAAAGTCCTGGCGAGTCAAGGAGCGTCCGTAACGGGCACTTCGCAAGATGAAGTGCCCTATATCGGATGCGGAACGCGGTTCCCTAACCGGAACCTGCGTGTTCGGCACTCGCCCGGTGAATGACGGGTACTGCCTTGAGCGTGCTTGTTGCAGATCAGCGCCGACTTCACATGAGCCCGTAGCACTACGGTGTCTCCGCAGAAATCTCTAGCCGTCAGCTGATTCTCGCGTCATGCGTCAAATTGCATCGAATCGATAAGGCCCTTTTGAACGCGTGCATAGTTGTGTGCACGTAAAAGGAGCACGCAATCCATCATGACCATTATCAATGGAAGCGCCGGTACTGACGTTCTGTTTGGCGGTACCGGAAACGATGTTCTGACCGGAGGCGCAGGCAGCGATACTTTCGTCGTCTCGAAGGGATACGGCTCCGATACCGTCACTGATTTTCAGGCGGGCTTGGGCGGCGATGTGTTGCGATTGCAAAACTACGGCTTTGCGACGTTCGCCAGTTTCCTGGCAGCGGCCACCCAAGTGGGCTCCGATACGGTCGTCACGCTGTCGTCCACCGAAACCCTGACGCTGCAGAATGTCGCGCTTTCGACCTTGGTTGCAAGCAATGTCGCGCTGGACAATCCGCTGCCAGCGAGCGGAACGGCATGGAACTGGGCGGGTACCGTCGCCGCGGGCGGTACGCTGACGACCGGTGCGACAAATGACGGCATGGAGGCCGGCGGCACGGGCGTCACGCTGATCGGCGGAGCAGGGGACGACACCTACTATGTCTATGACCACAACACCAAGGTCGTCGAGCAGGCCGGAGAGGGTATCGATACGATCCGTGTCTGGAACATCAATGGATACAGCCTCGTCAATGCGCCGAACGTCGAGAATCTTGTCCTGACAGATAGTGTTCCGTCGCCCGCCACCGGCAATGATCTCAACAACATCATTGTCGGCAATGCCGGCGACAACATGATCGACGGCGGGCGAGGCAACGATGTGCTGACCGGTGGGGCCGGTCGCGACACCTTTGTCGTGAAAGCGGGCAACGGCAACGACATTGTCACCGACCTTCAGGCGGGTGCGGGTGGGGACATCCTGCAGCTCAACAACACCGGCTTCAAGACGTTCGCCGACGTCACGGCGGCCATGAAGCAGGTGGGCACTGACCTTGTCCTGACGATCGCTAGCGGCGAAACGATAACGCTTGAAAACACCAGCCTCCAGAATCTCACGGCCGCCAATATAAACATCGTCAGTCCCCTGACCGGACTGGTCCAGACCTTCAACGACGACTTCAACACGCTCTCCGCGGGTCAGGATCCGAGCCTGACCTGGCGCACGAGCTATGCCTGGAGCGGAGCCGCAGGGTACGGGCTGGCCGGCGAACAGGAGGTGTATGTCGATCCCAGCTTTTCCGGGCTGCCGGCCACTCAGGCATCAACGTCGCTCGGGCTCAATCCGTTCTCGATTCAGGACGGTCACCTCGTCATCACGGCGCAAGCGTTGCCTGCTAGCGCAACGCCTTATACGGGCAGTGCCATATTTTCGTCGGGCATGATCTCGACCCAGAACAGCTTTACTCAGACCTACGGCTATTTCGAGATGACGGCCACGCTGCCCAGCACGAGCGGAGCGTGGCCGGCGTTCTGGATGCTGCCCAGCACGGCCAATAACCTCAACACTGAGATCGATGTGCTCGAAGCCTTTGGCCAGGATCCTGACCAGGCGCATTGGGCCATTCACTCGCCCTACGCGCCGGCGACGAATGGGGGCTGGGCAAATACAGCCAACCTGACCACTGGAGAACACACGTTCGCGCTCAAATGGACGCCTTACGAATTGACATTCCTCGTCGACGGGAACGAGGTCGCGCGGCAGGCCACGCCCGCCGACATGAATACGGCGATGTACATGATCGCCAATCTGGCGATGGGCGGGAGCTGGCCGGGCAATGCCGCTCCAGGATCGACGGCGACGATGACCATCGATTCGATCAAAGCCTATCAATTGCCGGAATACACGCTTGCGAACTACACTCTGCTCACGAGTGGCACGCCGACCAACACGATCGCGGGAAGCGCGGCTGCGGACACGCTGAGCGGCACGTCCGGCAATGACCTGATCGGTGGTGCAGGAGGCGCCGATGTCATGACCGGCGGTGCCAGCGACGACACTTATGTCGTCACCGATTCCGGTGCGAAGGTTATCGAAGGCTATGGCGGAGGCATCGACACGGTAAACGCCTCGGTGACGTATACGCTTTCGAGCTACGTCGAGAATCTGACCCTCACCGGTTCCGCAGCCATCAACGCCACCGGCAATATTCAGTCCAACATCATCATCGGCAATGCCGCGGCAAACGTGATCACCGGCGGGCTCGGCAATGATATCCTGACCGGCGGCGGCGGTGCGGATAGCTTCGTAATCAACTCCGGCGACGGTTCGGACATCATCACCGACTTTTCGCCGGGATCAGGCGCCGGACACGATGTCGTCCAGCTCAACGGCTTTGCCTTCACCTCATTCGCCGACGTTCAAGCGGCGATGAGCCAAATCGGAAGCGACGTATATCTGAAGCTGACGAGCCAGGATACCCTGGTGTTCCGCAACACGACGGTCTCGGCATTCACCAGCGACGATTTCCAATTGCCAGCAACGCTCCCGGTCGGCGGCACGATCACGTCGTGGATCAGCGGGAAGGCGAGCAGCCGCATGGTGTACGGCACCGCGGCCAACGACAAGCTATCGGCGGTCAATATCGATGATACGCTCGTCGGATGGAACGGCGACGATACCTACGTCATCGGAAGCGCGAACCAGAAAATCGTCGAAAATCCCGGCGGCGGCGTTGACAGCGTGGAGGCGTGGACGTCGTACACGTTGTCGGCAAACGTCGAAAACCTGACGTTGATGATGGGCGGGCTCACGGGGGTCGGCAACCAAACGGCAAACCGTATGGTCGGCTCGAGCGGTGACGATTTCCTGGATGGCGCAGGCGGGAATGACTGGCTCTCCGGAGGAGCCGGAAACGATACGTTCATCTACAATGTAGCCAGCGGCAACGATACGGTCGCCGATTTCCACGTGTTCACGAGCGCGACTGCCGAACATGACAAGCTGATTCTGAAAGGCTACGATAGCGGCGCCTACTTGACCCATGTGAACGATGTGTGGACCGTTCACTACGCGGGTGGAGCAGACACGCTGCGCATCGCGGGCGTGACCAGCTTGACGTCGGCCGACTATTCATTCGTTTCCGCGACGAATTCGCCGATGACGATGACATCTATCGCCGTGCCGACGATCTCGGCTGTCAACGACAGCGGCTCGATCGTGTCGGGCCTCATCAATACAAATCATCTGGTCCTCACGGGTCGCGCGCAGGCAGGTGTAACCGTCAAGGTTTTCGACGGGACAACTCCGATCGGCACGGCGATCGCCGACGGCAACGGTAGCTGGAGCATGGCGACTGCAATGCTGGCCGAAGGCGGCCACACCTTTGCCGCCGCAGCGATGGACGGTGTCGGCAATCTCACCGCGCTCTCAGCCGGGGTGAATGTCACCATCGATACGATCGCCCCGAACGTGCCCAAGCTCGCGTCGTTCTCGCCCGATAGCAACGTCGCCGGCGATGGCGTCACCAATGTCAACCACGTGAATTTGACTGGAACCGCGGACGCCGGGAGCACGGTGCAGGTCTTCGACGGCGCGACGATGATCGGAACGGCGATCGCCGATACCAACGGAGCCTGGTCCTTTGCCACCGCAACGCTGGCGGACGGTAATCACACCTTTACCGGCAAGACCGCGGACACCGCCGGCAACGTCAGCGCTTCCTCCGGTGCGCTGAACGTCACGGTCGATACGCGTGCCCCGGTTGCACCCATCCTGACCTCGGGCGCACCTGGAGCTTCAAGCGCGATAATCGTGTCCGGCACGGCAGAAGCCGGAAGCACTGTCCGGCTGTACGAAGGCTCGATCTTGATCGGCACGGGCGTCGCGGCGACGAGTGGGGCCTGGAGCGTCACCACCGGATCGCTCACGGCAGGGCAACACAGCTTCACCGCGACCGGCACCGATATCGCCGGCAATTTGAGCCAGCTTTCGAACACTTTCAGCTCCGCCGTCGGTACGGTGATCGAAGCGGCCGGCACGACATCGCTTATCAAGTCGGGGAGCAACTTCTACCTTTCGACGGTCGGCTCATCGGTGATCTTGAAGTATGGCGGAACGGCGGTTGTGGCGGGGCAGCTTGGGTCATGGGTGCCAGTGGGTGCGGAAGCGACGTCGAACGGCTATCTTGTTGCGTGGAAGATCCCCTCGACTGGTCAGTTCACGGTCTGGAGCACCGATCGCAACGGCAATTTCGTATCCACCTATCTTAACAAGACATCCGGCACCGACCCGGCTCTTGAATCGAACGAGACACTCTTTCACCAGGATCTCAACGGTGATGGCGTGATTGGTTTTCCATCGACGTCCCAGAAGGTTTCAGGCACGATAATCGAGGCGTCCGGCTCAACCAGCCTGGTTCAGGTCGGCTCGAACTACTTGCTCGATTCGATGGCCAGCGGTGCGGGGCCGACGTTGAAGTATGGTGGTGTGGCGGTTGTGTCGGGACAGTTCAGCACTTGGACGCCGGTCGGCGTGGAGCAAACGACCAGCGGCTATGATGTCGCCTGGAAGATTCCGGCCACCGGCGAACTCTGCGTGTGGACCACGGACAGCAATGGCAACTGGGTATCGAACCTCCTGAATAAGGTGTCCCCGACCGACCCTGCTCTCAAAGCGGTCGAGACGACGTTTTACCAGGATCTTAATGGCGATGGTGTAATCAATACGTCATCGACCATCCTCAAGATCTCCGGAAATGTCGTATTGAATCTGGGCAATATGTCACAGGCCGCGACGGTCGACCCCGGCGCCACGCTCGAATTGTCCGGCGCCGCTTCCGGGTCGATCACCTTCAAGGCGTCGACCGGCAATCTGGTGTTGGACCACGCGTCGCAATTTACGGGAACGCTCATCGGTCTAACGGGTGACGGCACCGCGTCAAATTCCAACCATATCGACCTGAAGGACATCGCCTACGGAGCGGGAACGACGGCGTCCTTTTCCGGCGATACAGCCGGTGGCGTGTTGACCGTGGTCGACGCTCAAAATCACACGGCACATATCTCGCTTGCTGGCGACTACACCAAGTCGACCTTCAATCTCTCGAGCGACGGATCCGGGGGCACACTGGTCATCGATCCTCCGAAGGCTAACTTTGATTTTTCGGCGGTTGCGCCGTCGCAGCCTCCTGCTACCGCACCGGCCGTCGGCACCGCGCGCCTGGGAGGCGAGGGGTTCGTGTTCGAGCAGTCCGCCACCTCCAACCCATATGACTTAGTTAACGAGGCGTTTCATGAAACGGCCAAGGTAGGGCTCCTCGCGGCCACCACTTATCCAGATGTTGACTCGAGTCTTCATCAGGTCGACGCCGTTCACGCGGTAGCCCCGATTGATGTCCATCTGGCGGAGTTGCATAACTTCATTCTTCGCTGAAGGTCTTTGCCTTTCGAACAACGTTGCGCAACGCGCGTTTCGCAAGTTCCCGTTTCCGCGTGAAGGAGATCATGGCGAGGAGATATGATGCATAGGCAAGCGCCAGCAGCGTAACCAGCCCAGCGAAAGAGTTTCCATCCAGCAATGAGATGTTCGAAATCCTCGTGACGGCCGCCGCAACGCCACAACCGATCCAATGCGGGACGGTCGTCTTGACCAGGCTCGTTGTCGTCACCGGCCCATGACGACCGATAGATATCGCGCAAAGCGGCAGCACGACGGTGCAGTTCACCAGCGTATACGCCGCGGCGATTCCAAGCGCACCCCAGGGAAGACCGACGAGGAATGAGGTCACGTTGATCAAGGCGGTCCAAACGCCAAGCCTGAAGTACTCCTGGCTACGGCCTTGACTGAGGAACAGCCAAGCTGCCGTCGCGGTCGCGACCTGGATCAAGCCGGCAACGCCGAGCCAGGAAAAAATCGGGGCTGCGCCCACCCAATGCTCGCCAAGGAGAACTCTGAAGAGCGGCTCCGAGAGTAGGATGGCAAACACGATGCCCGGCTGACATATGAGCATCACCATAGAAAGCGCATCATTGTAGGTACTGAGATATCTCTCCTTATCGAAACGAAGCCGCGAAAGCAGCGGGACAATCACCTGGCCGATCGGGTTGTGTAATTGGACGATCGGCAGCAGCAACAGCTTATAGGCCCGATCGTACAGGCCAAGTTCGTCGCCGCCTCGAAATTTGCCGATGAGAATGTTGTCCGCATTTCTCGAAAGATAGTTGACGAGGTTGAACCCTGACACGTGCAGGCCAAATCGCGCCATGTGGCGCGTCTCGCTGTCCAGACTGGGATATCCGGGGCGATAGCCGGAATAGGCCCAGATCCCGATTGTCGAAAAGAGGGTAAGAACGAACGTGGACAGGTAAAGTGCCCAATAGTTTCTCAAGATGATTACAGCGACGATCCCTGCGACAACGGAAGCGGTTGTCGCGGCGACATCCAGGATTGCTAGGGCCTTAAATCGGGATTCTCTGGCAAGGAGAGCCGCCGGAACGGTCGGAAGGCCAGCTATGAAGCTTAGGCCGGCAATTGCGATCATAAGCTGTTGAAGCCTCGTATCGCCATAAAACAGCGCAACCGGATGCGCGCTCAACGCCAGAACGAGAGCAGATGCCGCGGAAGCGAGCACTGACAGCCAGAACAGCGCATCGATTTGGCCCTTGGCGATTTCCGTGCGTTGAATGATGGCCTGTCCAACGCCGACATCCTTGATGAGCCCGAGGAACGTTGCGGCCGTCGCAGACATAGCCAGCAGGCCGAAGTCGGACGGGGCAAGATTTCGCGTCGAGAATATAGTCAGGACAAAACCGGCCGAGAGTTTCCAGGCTTGGGACCCGCCCGTTATCAGGATGTTGGTTACGGCCCGTGACTTGCTGTCCTTGTCCAACGGCTCACCCCCGCGGAATCAAACACCTCTTGCGCGGTCTCGCGCCTGCCAGCAAATGCCGCGGGAAATCCAGCGCGCTGTACGATGGCGGTTCCGATCGTCTCCGGCTTTTAGCTTGGCCTTGACACGAACGGAAGACGTGATCGGGCGATGTGGGATCGGCCTGGGCGAGCCTGCTCGAAACTGATCTCAAGCGATGGCTGGACGTCACTAACGTCAATGCAGACACTTGTGGTCACATCAATGCCCACAGTTTGTCATATTTCGATACACAGTGCTGAGGTTCCCGTGAGATGATTTTGTGAGCACTCACACCCGGAGAAGGGCAAGCTGCGCTTGCCATATTTGCAGGCCGCTAGTCATTCTATAATGTTCGGTTGATCTCGATGGCGAAGCTCCGGAGGTCCGAGACGGGATGACGTTGTACACTGTTGCATCACGGCAAGGAGCGCGGTCTGGCGTCGCGTCGCTTGCGGGACCTCTCTTCCTCCTTACAGTAGCCGTCATTCTGTCTGCGATTTCGCGGCGGACCGTCACGCATCTCGCGCGCTGGTCTGACATTTACGCTCTGGTGCTGGTTTGCTCGGCATTTGCCGGCGCGCTCGCCTTCAGCTCCATTCGCTACCGTGATTTCTCGCCGCCATTGCGGATCACCGCCTTCGCGATCGGAATGACGATCTTCGTGCAGTTGCTGTTCGATTCATTGGGGCCCTTCGCAGGGCCTCCCAACATCCTGTTCGGGGCGGGCGACAAGATTCTGTTCTTCCGCTACGGTGCGGTGCTTGCGGTTGTGGCGGGAATAGCCGCGATCTGGCGCCCTTCATTTCTGGTGCCGCTGTTCTACTTCTATCATGCATGGCGCGAAATGGTGAGCGTCGTGTCCGGCATCTTCGTGACGGAGACCGATTATCTCGGTATGCTCGACGTTGGTAACTTCGCCGTGCTTGGCGTGCTCGGCACGATCGTTCTCACCAGCGCCTGGGTGATGGATCGCGTGCCGAGGCTGCGAACTCTGTTCGCTTCCGCAGATGACGTGAAGCAGCTTCGCGATCGCGCCTATGGCTTGATTTGGGCGTGCGCCGTCGGGGCGCATCTCGGCAGCTATTTCTGGTCGGGAATCGCAAAGCTGCAGGCTGGTGGCGAGAAGCCGTGGACCTGGCTGTTCGCAAATCCCACGCAAACCTCCATCCTGATGGGCCTCGAACGCGGCGACGCCCCGCTCGGCCTGTGGCCGGGCGCGTTGCAGACCATCTGGGACGCGATCGTGAGCAACCAGCTGATCTTCAACGTCTTCGTGCTGGGTGCCCAGCTCCTGTCGCCCCTGGCCGCGATCTCGACGCGCGCGCTGTCGTTCTTCTGCCTGCTGTTCGACGTCTTCCACATCGGCGTGTACTTCACGCTCGGGGCTCTTTTCTTCTTCTGGATTGCGCTCAACCTGTTCATCGTGGCCGCGGCACGCACGCTGCCGCGTGATGGGTTCACCCCGGCGATGAAGGTTGTGATGGTCGTGACCGTCATCTTTGGCCGGTTCTTCTTCTACACCAATCACCTGGGATGGCTGGACGGGCCGAAGCTGGCAAGCCCGCGGCTTTTCGTCGAGACCCGCGATGGTCGCCAGGTTCTCGCGCCTTCCACCTATTTCGGCATCTACTCGTACATGATCGGGACCGGAACCATGTACATCCCTGAGAATCATTTCCGGGCTCGCGTTGGCGGCAATAACCACGATCTTGCGACTTGGCACGACGCGACCACCTGCGGCCCGGAGATCCTTCCGCGTCAAGACACAGGCGTATCCATGGAGGCCGTGGAAAAATTGATCCGCGAGACGGATCGCTTTTTTCGTGTCTACCCCTGGGTGAAGGACAACAACAGCTTTTATGCCTATCCGCACCACATGCTGTCCAATCCATGGCTGTATGGCGAATTCAACGAGCTGACCATGGACGATATCGTCGCCTATCACTATGTGGTGGACTCAGTATGTCTCGGCCTGGCGGAGGGCAAGCTTGTGCGCGACGTTCGGAATCGAACGGACTATCGAATTGACCCATAGTGATGACGAGATCTGGGTGGTCTATGACGGCGAATGCCCGTTATGCAGCCGCTATGTTCTGTTGTACCAGTTGCGGGAGCGTGGGCAGCGCATTCACCTGATAGACGCGCGTTCGGAGCATCCGATCGTCGGCGATATCCGCGCCCGCAACCTCAATCTCAATGAAGGCATGGTGGTTCGCTGGCGTGGGCGGCACTACCATGGGGCCGATGCAATGCATCTGCTGGCAACGCTTGCCGCGGAGACGACTGTCTTCAATCGCCTTAATCGGCTGGTGTTCTCCCGGCCACGCCTGGCAAGGGCACTTTATCCGGCACTGGTGCGTGGAAGGAAGCTTCTCCTTCGGCTTCTCGGCCGCAAGCTGATCGATGAGATCAATGCTCCGGAACAGCGGATACCGGTCGGTCCTTCCGACGAAAACATCAAGCGCAACGAGGGGGTCCGATGACGATTGGAGGAAGGGTGGGGCAGGTTATCGCGTCGCGGCCTGATAGGCCGGAGAGAGACGCATCAGGCCGCAGCGGACAAGGTCGTCGGATGATTGGTAGATCAGGCTTTTCGGATAGATGAGTTCGAATGACCGATTTTGATCGAGTCGCTCCGCGTAGCGCTGATACTCGACCGATCCGAGATAGTAATTCCCTTCACGGACCGCGATTGCGACCTTATCGGTGAAGTCGTGGAGAAATTTGAAATGGAGCAGGGCGCCTGTGACATCGCCTGGCTTGCCTGGTGGGGTCATCAGGTGACCGGCGGCGATATAGCGACGGCCGGGCAACCAGCGCGCGAGCGGCACTTTAGTGAGCAGCGGTGGCTGCCAGCGCGTGATGTTAACTGCAGGCAGCAGCCGCGCCAGCCCGTATGGCTCAAGCAACTGTACGAGTGCGTCATAAAGGGCGATCTTCGGCGGCATCGGTTCGTCATAAAACAGCCTCGCTCGCGCACCGCCCACCAGGTAGTTGGCCGGAAAGCCGCGCCGACGGCGCTTCACATAGGTATCTGAATCGAAGTAGGGGCAGAACGCGACGAGGCTCTCACCGGCTTGGTAGCGCTCCGGGCCTCCGAGCCAGCGTGGATACATGTCCACCATCTCCGCGGTCATGCAATCGGCGCCGGTGCTCTCCAGATATCGGCACAGCCATCGAAGATCAAAATTTTCGCAACCGGGATAGACAAAGAGTTCGTCGGCGTCGAGCGTCAGCGCCCACCGTCCTGGCGCGAATTGGTCGAGCACGGCGCTGGTCCAACGCGCGCCACCACTTGATTCTGCAAAGGACTCCCGGATCTCGAACACGTGAACGTCCGGCTGATCGAGCAGGAATGCTCGCGTGCCGTCATCCGAACGGTCATCGATCGCGAGGAAACGTCGGACCCCAAGCCGGCGATGATGGCGCAGGAATTCGGGTAATCGCAGCATTTCGTTGCGGAGCTTGCCGACAGCCACGATCTCATCGGCGCCGAAGTCGAGGGGCCGGGTATCAATCCGGTGAATGACCGGATCGGGACGCTGCTTGGCCGGTGATCGCGCTGGCGTCAAAAATGCGACAGCCGCTTGACCCCTTACCATCAACCTTTGTAACGCGTTCTGCGCGCCGTTGCCGCCCGCGGCTGTTCTCGCCAGCAATTCCATTTTTAATTTCCAGCCAACCGATCATATCTGGATTGTCTACATAAAGACGGCGAATATAGGTGCTATGGAGAGTCATGTTGTCTCAGCGGGTTGATCTAGCATCATAAACCCGTGGCAAGGCGCAAATGTGCGCTTCTTCTTTGCAATCGAGGAATATCGGCCGGCGGCTTCACATCGGTTCCGAATAAATTGCATTGCCATTTATTCCCAAACGTCCTGAGCATACTGTGTCGCGTCAGCTTGTCGCGGATTCGCCTCGTCTAAAAGCATTAGCCTCGTCTTGGTGCAACACAGCCATTCCGCTGAAGTTTCAACGAGCCGAAATCAAAATCAAAGAAGAAAGCCTGCGCCACGCATTCACACGCGTATTCACTTGGGTGTAGCAGATATTGTCGTTGAGCAGATTGGAAGCTGCAGGCCAACAGCTTCAGCGGAGCACCACGCGCGCAGGGGGATCATGCCGCGTAAACGACGCGTTCACAACACACCGGCAGGAATGCGGCCCGGCGGGATGGTCTGCATGAACTAAGCAGGTGCGGCGCTTCTACGGGAGGTTGTCACAGCGTACGGGCCTGCGACAACATTCTCGGTGGCCGCTCAGGATAGGTGTCTTAGGCTGCGATTTGCGATTCAGGCATCTGCGGTGATGCCTCCGACTGCACCTGGTCCAGCACCGAGAGGTTCGCGATGAGCAGATAGATCAGCAGGCTCGCGCAATAGACGACTTGCAAGACCACCGCGCTAGCGACGAATGCGAGCGCGCCCGTCGTGAAACCCTGCTCGAGGCCCAAATACCATGCTGCAGCCAGGATTAGCATCGTTGCGGGAATAAGGGCATATGCGCGAAGAAAACGCCCCAGAAGAACACCCGCCACGGCGCTTGCGATCATCAGCACAACCAAATCTGCCCTCCTGCTCTCCGGACGCGTGACGGGCCGTATTGTAGCCACAGAACCGCTAAAAACATACCATTTTTACGCGGCCCCGGCCAGTCTTTACCTGCCTGTGCTGCGGGCGGGCGGTTCCGTCGTAAAAGGTGCTCCGTCATCGACCCGGTGCCCTGGATTCCCAGCGGGATCTCGGAGCTCTCCTGCCGACAACCTGGTGCTTCTCGGTTCCAGGGGCTTACTTCCCACCCCGTCTCGGCAACACGCCGACACGTAAATGCGGCAAGATGCTTGTGACCAGACGCTTCGGAGAAAAGGGCCCTAACCGCCCTGTTTTTTGCGCAGCAGGAGTCCGACCAGTTCTTCGAGGCTCTGCTCAATGTCCACGGACTGCAAGGATCCGGTATCGGGCTTGGAGGAATGCGGCTCGATCAAACGCAAGCTTGCGCCGGCAAGCCCGGATTTCACTGGCCTCGGCTCCCCAATTGATACGGGTTTAAACGACTCAAGCATGTCATAGTTCGCCTGCTCAGTTATTGCGGGTTGAGGTGTGGCGTTTCGCGTCATGGTGCTTTCATCGGAAGATGGCCGCCCGGTTCTGAGCGCAGGCGAAACGTAGGGCTGCAAGTTCAAGTACTCGGCGTGGCGCTTACGAGAGATCAGCTCACGCGTGCCGTAGCCGGCCGCGAAGCCAATCGCGAGCAGAACAGATATGATGAGGAGCCCAGCCATCAAACTACCCGCGCCCCCGCATAATTCTGCCTCAGAGTTAACCTGTTACCGTCTATACCCCGTAGTTGATAACTGCCGTAATTGACGATTTGAAGGCACGTCGTTCGCCGTGTCCGGGGAGGGCTGCGCTCGCGTAAGGATCGCTTCCAACGAGTCGTGAGGTGTTCGCGATACGAGATATCCGCTGCATCCCTAGCGATGCGGTGACTTGCCTATTTGCTGGTCAATGCACCTTCGGTTTGGCATCGCGCTGTCGTGAGTGTGACGGCCGTCAATTGACAGCTCGCTCAACGTAGCGAACATCGCAAACAGGAAATCACCATACCGAGATCGCCGCCTTGTCGTTACAATCTCCAGGTTCAGCCATCAAAGCCGATAGTCGCGAGGAGAAGATCGGCGCGGTCGACGGTTTTCGCGGACTCGCCATCTTGATGGTGATCCTCTTTCACTTGCTTGTTCCGTTTACATCCAGCGCGTCGGCGTTTCCCGGCGAACTTGATCCGAATGGTCTCCTGGCCATTGTCGCCAAGCACGGCTTCCTGGGTGTAAATATCTTTTTTGTGCTCTCCGGATTCGTTCTGTACCTGCCCTATCGCACAAAGAAGCGAGCCATCGGTCGGCTCGCCGACCTCCCGCATTTCTATCGGCATCGCGCAGCCCGGTTGCTTCCACTTTACTATACGGTAGTCCTCGTGACGGTTGCGCTCCATGCCAAGTCGCCCGCTGGATCGCACGCGTGGTACCTGGAACTCGGCGGACTGTTATCTACGCTTTTCATTTTTGTGCCGCACGGGTTTATGCCCCCCTCCAATCCCGTATTATGGTCCGTAGGCGTTGAGATCTGGTTCAGCCTTTTGTTTCCGCTTCTGATTCTTCTCACCGCGCGCTTTGGCCTCCGAACGCTGTTGCTGTTGAGCGTCGTCATCTGCTCAGCTTTCGTGGTGGCTGGTCACCTTATCGCGGTGGATCGGATTGGGATGTTTCGCCCGTTTGTGGGCGGAATATTTGGGTCGTGTTACCAGTTCATTTTCGGAATGTTGGTCTGCGATCTCTACGTTAAGTCCAGGGACAGTGTATCACTTAGGAGATTTCAGGCGCGCGGGTTGCTGCCTGGACTGCTAGTGATGATTGCCGCCATATACCTCAAGGATAATGGCCCCTGGGCGGTGAGCATTCTCTACGCCACGATCTTTTGCGCCGGGTTTGCCATGGTGCTGCTGGCGGTGTTGTGCGGGGCATGGTCCGCAAATCGCTTGTTCGAGGCGTGGCCAATTCAAGTCGTCGGATGCATGTGCTACAGTATTTATGCGTGGCATTCGATCATCATGGTTGAAATGATCCCGCCCGATACGTCTCCGTTGCAAGACACGCTTCAACTTTCATTGCCCTATCTTGCAATAACCATCCTGCTAAGTGCCCTGAGCTACCGCTATATCGAATTTGGCCATCAGCGCGATTGGAGGTCGTTGTTCCTGTTGCGCAACGCCAATTCCGACGAACTCGCCGGCGCTGGGGTATCGCGTCAGGGTGGGTCTAAACCGGTTGCTTCGTCTTGAGAGAACTTCGGGCTTCTCGCACTGTGAGTCGCAGGTATGTTCGGTGGTCCGGAGTCGGCGGCAAGCTTTTAATGCGGCCACGCCTATCACGCCCTTCTCTCCTCGAACCTTTGCAGCTGACCATTGCGTCTTCGCAGAGCTGGGGCCCCGCGGAACCGCCGGTCACGGGGGAGCCTTCAGGACTGAGGCGTGGGGGGATGGCCTCACTTAAGAGGCCGGCGGCGCGCGGGCTACCTCGGGCTAGCCTCCCACAACTCCAGCGCCATCCGCAATGGCGTGATCTGCAGGTTCGCCCACCAGGCGCGTTCATTGCCGTACCGGTGCAGCTGTTGATGATGCTCGCGGCACAGTCGCACCGTGAACTCGTCGCTGAGACCTTGCGTCCGAGGCTAGTTGGTTGCGCCAATCTCAGATGATGAGTGTCGCACGGGGTTTGCTGGCAAGCCAGACATGGTTGCTGTCGGACAAACAACAAATGGGCCTTGCTGCGCTTGCGGGGAGGTCTTTGGGATAAGTCAGCAAAATCTCTTGTCCGCAAGGCTGCAGCGCCGGGTTGGTCCCTGCGGCGGCAGCCGTGAGCAACTCCGGCGACGGTTCGGCTGCTGGTTCGATGTCGATTCCAGGTGAACTGGTAAGGTCTTCAAGCTTGGTTTGATAGGCGGATTCGACTAGCCGGGGATCCGTCTCCAGAAGGGTGTTCTTGAGCGGCAAGTTAGCCTTGGCCCAAGCGAGGAGCCGCCGTCACAGGTCGTTCTCCATCCAACACTTCTACCCTGCGCGTCGCAGCAAGGCGCGCTGCACGGACTGCAACGTTCACTGCTCATCACTGAGTCGACAGCGGCGTACGCCTGTCCGGAACGTGAATTGGCGAACGAGATTCAACCCAAGAACATCGTCGAGACGTTCTTCCTTGCCGATGTTGCGGCGTGCTTGTGGGAGATGATACGGCTGCGACGATGCAAGGACCAGGTGATCAACTTCGCCTTTGGGCCGGCAATTTCCGAGGTGTTGGATCGTGTTCTGGGGTCCACCCGAGACTGTTGCCGAGTGCGAAGCGCGTGCCGCGCTCGAGCGCGAGTGGTTCACCAAGCCGAAGGCGCGGCGCGAAGTTGCAAAGCGGCTTGCCGCGTTTCAACTCGACGAAGGGGTCATTGAAGCTGCCGCGATCAGCAGCCAAGCTGATCAGCTCGAAAGGCTGGATCGGATGATTTCAGCGCAACAGGCCCGGCTGCATCGCGCTCTTGACGCGTTAGCAGAGTACCGAGAGGCTTTCGCCGTTCGAGTCCGGACTGCGGTCGAGCGAGCGACGGACCAATCGGCGCTCGCCCAGCTTCCTGCTCGCCAGAAAGCGGGGTGATCATGGCAAGCCAAAGCCAGATCGCAGCCAATCGGCAAAATGCCAGAAAGAGCACCGGGCCGCGGTCTCGCGCGGGGAAGAAACGTTCCAGCGGAAATGCACTCAGGCATGGGCTATCGATTTCGTTTCAGCCCAGCGCAGTGCTGGCCAAAGCCATTGAGAAGCTCGCCCAGCAGATGGCCGGCCCACGGCCTGACCGCATTGTCCTTGAGTTGGCCCGGGCCGCGGCGAGCGCCGCCTTCGACCTCGCCCGCGTCCGCCAAGTCAAAACACAGCTGATAAAAGGCCATATCGGCGCTGGGATCTGTCGATCCGCCGCCGACCTTCACCGCACGAAGGGGCGACTTGCCTTACCTCGAGCTGGCGCTGAAGAGTAGCGTTTCCGCCTCCGGCACGATCCGACCCGTCGGCGACAATGCCCTCTTAAGAGGTCGCCCGCGATGCCGCTGTACGCCGAGCGCTGCCTGAACTCGCTAAGTTAGACCGTTATGAGCCTCGCGCTATCAACCGGCGCGATCGCGCAATTCGGGCGATGATCAGTTCATGATCTAATGCCTAATACTATCTAAGACTGTAATCATGATAAATACGTTCTCAAGTAGAGAATCAGCTGATCTGCAGAACAAAGCCAAATTCTTCGTTTGATTTCAGCGCCCTACACAAGCGAGGGAATCAATCCTTCGGTAGCGGCGGACGCGTAAAGCAGACGTTGCGCCTCGGCCGCGTCGCCTTGCTGCATGCGAGTCCGCGGTGTAGAGGTTGGCAATGACCGACGACACCCACTCCTTTCGCAGCGGATCGCTCACCGCGACCGTCAAGGCGTACGGCGCCGAGCTCTGCTCGCTGAAGGGTGGCGACATCGAGTTCCTTTGGCAGGCGGGCCCGGAATGGCCGCGTCACGCGCCGCTGCTGTTTCCCATCGTCGGACGCCTCGCCAACGACGAATTGCGGCACGAGGGCAAGACATACCGGATGACCCAGCACGGCTTTGCGCGCGACAGCCGATTTGCATGGGGAGCACGCGAAGAGAACAGGTGCACGCTGGTGCTAGAGGACAGCGAGGCGACCCGCGAGCGCTATCCGTTCGCGTTCCGCCTGACAGCGACCTATGCGCTCGATGATGCCGGTCTCGATCTCATACTCGCGGTCGAGAACACGGGAGGCGAGACGCTGCCGGTGTCGCTCGGTGGCCATCCCGCTTTCAACTGGCCGCTTCAGGCTGGCGTGCCGAAGGAAAACTATACGCTGACGTTCACGCATGAGGAGCCGTCGCCGATCTGTCGCGTCGAGGGCGGGCTCCTGCTCGCGGCTGCGGATCCCAGCCCGGTCCAGGGCACTGTGCTCCCGCTGTCGGAGGCCCTGTTCAGCAACGACGCAGTGATTTTCAATCCCGTCGACAGCGCCGCGATCCGCTATGCGGACGGGCAGGGCACCGGGCCCTGGCTCAAAGTATCCTGGCGCGGCTTTCGCGAGCTCGGAATCTGGTCGAAACCATCGGGTGCGCCGTTCCTTTGCATCGAGCCCTGGCGCGGCTACGCCAGCCCCAAAGATTTCAACGGCGAATTCACCGACAAGCCAGGGCTGATGCATATTGCGCCCGGTGCGGAGGAGCAGCTCTCGTTCCGGATTGATGTGGGCACGTCTTGAGCTCTAAGACCTCGATGCACGTCAGATCGTCGCCGAGGACGACGGGTCCCGAATAGTCCTGCCTGACATCCGCGAGCAGCGCGTTCAGCATGGCATCGTCGGTGCGGGGACGGTAATGGGTCAGCGCCAGCTTCTTGACGCCGGCCGATGTGCTGGCCAACATGACGTTCCCACCGCCGTACCGGACTAAGCTGCACTCGACCAACCTCGATCGAGCGCCTTAACCCCGCGATCAAGTGTTGGACCGAGCTCGTAGGCACTTCCTCCAATGATGACGCTCCTCGGCGCGATACTGGTCGAGCAAAACGACGAAATGGGCCATCCAGCGTGCCGCCAGCTCACGCTGGAAACCCCCGCGCCGCTGAGGATCCAACCGATAGCCTTCAGGCTATCGCGGGCTGATCAGCCCGGCCGATGCCGGTGAACGCGATGAGCCGCCGCCAGCTACTCCACGCAACGGGACACGATCCCTCAACCGCACCCGTTTCGCACCGGAAAGGTCAAAGCGAGTAATCAAGAGCGCGATCGAATGCAAAGAAAAGTGCCGCAAAATCAACGAAACTAGCCCGAGAGCCGGCCGCACATAACGGTCTGGTTGCAGGTTCGGGAACGGTCTCAACAGGCAGAATCGATCTGGCAGCACCGGCTTTTGTCCAAGTTCAACATCTGCAACTGAGCACGCTGCGGCAACGACGTCGGCTCGCGGCAAAGTCCTCTCTGCTTCGGACAAGGAAACCAAGCTCTAAGCTAGTGTCGCCACGATCGCCCCTTCCGCTACCTGCCAAGAGGCGCCTGGTCTGCGGCTAGCGCGCTGATGTCGTAGCCGCTTACCTGGATTATCGTGACACAAGTGAGTTGGCACGCGGCGCCGGCCGCGCCTCCACCCGATGAGTTATCGTGGAGCCGGAGGACAGCTGGTTTGTCGGAATAGCGGCCGACCACGTGTCGGAATGGTTGTCGCGAGAGTTACTAGGCTATTGAAAGCTTGGTGGATGCACCATGGCTCCAACCTGGTACCGCTGATTAGGAAGCATCTGCTTCTCTTTACCGATGCGTCCTCATTCTAACAATCTGTCGTTCAAGTCGCTCGGGAAGCACGCATAGGAACTCCAATTGTCGGAATGGCAGACATGGCCGGGCCCGACAGCAAACAGCGTCCCTGGGTGAACGAGGTAGAGGAAGATCCGCTGCGGTGCACGGATATATGCGAGGGGAATTCAATTCTATCTCTATCGCCGCGCGTGCGGCCAGTGCCGCAGTGGGCTCTCGTGAACCGAGCCGCTTTACGTCTCGGCCGCCGTGCGGCTTCGATCCCTCGCGCAAAGAGATGCGGAACTCCTCGCCGGGGGCACTCGGAAAAGGGGGCTCGCCTGCGGCGATCGCTATCACTGCCCCGTTCCCGGGTGCCGCTATTGAACCGGTCTCGTCGCTGCACTCGGACCCGCATGCCCTTCGGGTCGCTATGCTCACGCTCTCCGGGTGCCATTTTGCGTGAGGCGATGCGCCCTTGGCGCCACGCCGGGTCGGGCCTGCGGCCCCAGCGCACTCCAAGCTCAAGTCCCAATCATGGGATGGAAAGGCGGGGCGTCGCAGATTTCGCATTCCGTCATTTGTTTGCGTGCGGTGCTCTCGCAAATCACGCGGCGTCGATTCCGCCTGAGTTCGCCAGACGCTGTCGCTTGGCGGTCACGTCCGGAAGGGCGAGCGCGGCACCCCCATTGTCTATGCCGATCGCTTTGTGCCGGTCGATGAAACGCGGCGCGCCAGTGAAACAAACGACGAAGCTCAGGCCATCCCGTTCCTCAAGCGTTTCACGGTCTTCAACACTGAACTGTGCGATGGTTTTACTTCAGAGAATTCGCCTGTCTGGGCGTGGTCTGTAGGCACAGCGTGGATGCGCTTGACCACTTTTGCTGAGTCCCGTCAATTCGAACTGGTTGGCGTGGTGGAAAGTCGGTCACCACCAGTTCTTCCAGCTTCTACGCGCGAAGGATGACCGCTCACCGCCGCCGTCGTCGAGCAGGCTCGCGTAAATTCGAGCATTGAACGAGGGATGATCGGGCTGTGAGCGGGGAGGGGCAGTCCTCCTTGGGTGCCGTAGACCAAGTCGCCCCCGTTTCGGCGGGCCCACCAAGCTTGCGACGGAGCGGCGATGTCTCGATCGTTTCTTCGGAGACGACACCGCTCTTTGCAGCAGATTGTTTCTCTTTCTACGCCGAATCGTTCCCACCTCTTGTCCAGCGCAACCGGGATTCGCCACGTCTTCTCTCGAGAGTGTGGTTCAGCACGCGACGCACGTGGCCTCATTGATGGCTTGATCTGGCCGAAGACCGGCTTTGCCTCAATCGTCTGAGCCGCAACGCCGTTGATGCAACTTTCTTCCCCTGGGCTTCGCCCATTCCTCGCGAGACAAGAAAGTCGCCACAACGGCGTCCTCCGCTGCGCTCTGGCCCTTGAAGCGGGTGCGGCGCCGATCGTCCTCGGCCCTAGAACGCCATCGAGGCCGCGGTGGTCGCGGGCTCGAAACACAACAGGTAGAGTAGGCGCGCAGCGCCGTGCCGCCTCGCAGCGGTCG
>NZ_LBIZ01000078.1:0-33770 GCF_028128665.1 Bradyrhizobium sp. CCBAU 45384 | reverse complement strand
TCGTGTCGATTTGGCCGCGCTTTTGGGATGACCGGTCTAATCCCGACTGCCGACTTACGGGACAGCGGAGCGACCTTCGCCTTCGGGCCAATTCCGGACTCGTGAAGCGATAGGATTTATCAATGACCCCGTGGGCGGCGAGCACGGTGTTGTGTTGGAACAGCGCGAACCTCTGCAGGTTCGGGATGCAAGATGGGCTCACCAGCAAAGAAGTCGCTCAAAAAGGTCACAAGGGCTGGCATGTTCGGTCGGGCGTATTCGGAAGCACCAGGACGGTTCTGTCCGTTGAGGGGGTGACTTGCACTCCTACCGGACGAGCGCAGATGACGATTTTTCTGCTGAAGAATTAGGATGCGGCGCCGCTTGCGATTTGGTGAATTTGGCGCGTCCGCGATCAACGATGCCGAAGGAGGCATACCATGACCGAAACACGCGACGTCGCGGTGCTCGTTGGCAGTCTCCGGAAGCAGTCTATTAATCGCAAACTGGCGAATGCGCTAGGCCAGCTCGCCCCCGCGTCATTGAAGCTCAGTGAAATCGAAATAGGCCACCTCCCGATCTACAACCAAGATAGTGACGAGGCGCCGCCTGCTGTACGGACTTCTTTTCGTGAGCGTATCAGGGCTGCAGAGGCCGTTCTCGTCGTCACGCCCGAGCACAACCGGTCAGTGCCGGCCGCACTGAAGAACGCGCTCGATATCGGATCGCGTCCGTACGGCAGGAGCGCTTGGAACGGCAAGCCTGGAGCAGTCGTCAGCGCTTCGCCGGGAGCCATCGGCGGATTCGGTGCTAACCACCATTTGAGGCAGTCTCTGGTGTTTCTTAACGTGCCAGCGATGCCGCAGCCGGAAGCCTATCTCGGCGGAGCCGACAAGCTCTTCGACGCTGATGGCAAGCTCGTCAACGAGGGGACGCGCAAGTTCCTGCAGCAGTTCATGGATGCATTTGAATCGTGGATCGTAGCCAACAGCAAGCGGTAACGGAAAAGCGACCATGGACTATCCCGGACCGCCGTAAGTTAGCTCGGCGAAATCTCACAAGGATCGGAACCATGAGCGAGACCAAGGCTCTGCAAACCCTCGACGGAATGCTTCCCGATCTGGAAGCTGTCTACAAGGATGTACACTCGCATCCGGAGCTCTCCATGCAGGAAACTCGCACGGCGGGATTGGCGGCGGACCGGCTTCGCGCCGCCGGCTACGAAGTGACCACCGGTATAGGTAAGACCGGTGTCGTTGGACTTCTTCGAAACGGCCAGGGATCCACGGTCATGCTGCGCGCCGACATGGACGCGCTGCCGATCCAGGAAGCGACTGGCCTTGCGTATGCGAGCAAGGCAACGGCGACGGACAAGGACGGCAATACGGTGCCAGTGTCGCACATGTGCGGCCACGACATGCATGTCACATGGCTTGCGGGCGCCACCAAGCTTATGGCGGAAGCCAAGGCCTCTTGGCGGGGCACGCTCATGGCGGTCTTCCAACCCGCGGAGGAAACGGGCGAAGGCGCGCAGGCCATGATTGACGACGGTCTGTTCAAGCGCTTTTCAAAACCTGACGTGATCCTGGGCCAGCATGTCATGGTTGGCCCTTCCGGCACGGTCGCCGGCCGCGCCGGCGCGATCACGTCGGCGGCGGACAGCTTGCAGATACGCCTGTTCGGACGAGGTGCGCACGGTTCGATGCCGCAGGCCAGCATTGATCCCGTCGTGATGGCCGCTTCGACCGTGCTACGGCTGCAGACCATCGTCTCGCGCGAACTGGCTGCCGCTGACGCCGCGGTGCTGACAGTGGGCGTCCTGCAGGCAGGCACCAAGGAAAACGTCATCCCGGCCGAAGCCATCATCAAGCTGAACGTACGGACCTTCGATGCCGGCGTGCGCTCACGGGTACTGGCTGCGATCGAGCGAATCGCCAATGCCGAGGCAGCAGCTTCTGGTGCGCCGCGGCCGCCGGAGATCACGACCATCGATCGCTACCCTCTGAACGTGAACAACCAGGAAGCCACCAGCCGGGTGGTGGACGCATTCCGGGGTCACTTTGGCGCCGACCGTGTCCGGGCGACGGGACCAGCCCCTGCCAGCGAGGACTTCGGATCGTTCGGTTCAGAATGGCATGTGCCCTCGGTCTTCTGGTTCGTCGGCGGCACCGATCCGGAAATTTACGCGAAGGCCAAGCATGCGAATAGAATCAACGAACTTCCGGTGAACCATAGTCCCAAATTCGCACCCGTTCTTCACCCGACGCTGCGGACCGGCGTCGAAGCGCTGGTCGTTGCCGCCCGCGCTTGGCTTACGGCATAGTGAACGCTAAGCGCCGAACCGCCCTCGCTCGCTCGAGGGTTAAGGCAAGGAAAGCCGAGTGATGGACAAGCTGCCTGTCGTACTCGACCTGACCGGGACTTTCGTCTTCGCACTCAGCGGGGCATTGGCGGGGACCAAGCGCGGTCTAGACCTCTTCGGCGTCATGGTCTTATCTTTCGCAGCAGGAAACTCGGGGGGTATCACCCGCGACCTCCTGATAGGCGCGGTGCCTCCGGGAGCCGTCGGCGACTGGTGTTATCTGGGCGTCTCGCTCCTCGCAGGGCTCGTCACCTTCTACTTCTCGCCCGTCATCGTCCGGATGTCGAACGCGGTGCTTTATCTCGACGCAGCGGGACTTGCCCTTTTTGCCGTCACAGGCTCGTCAAAGGCGCTATCGTTCGGGCTCAATCCTGTGATGGCCACCGTCCTTGGAATGGTTACCGGGATCGGCGGCGGCATGGTGCGCGACGTGCTGCTCGCCGAGATACCGACCGTCCTGCGCGCCGACCTATACGCGGTCGCTGCGCTGGCGGCAGCTGCCATCGTGGTGATCGGCCACATGCTGCAGCTACCGGTGGCTGCGGTGACGACAGTCGCGCTGATTTCATGCTTCCTGCTTCGGGTCATGGCGATCAGACGTGGTTGGCGGCTTCCGGTGGCGAAAGGGGCCAAACGACAAGACCTCGGGATCCAGAAGGAAGACTCGAAAGCTGCCGGGCGTCGCTAGGCGGCTGAAGTCGCCGAGCGAGGCCCATGGCACGCTCCGCAGCCAAGCGAACGTATGCTGATAGTTGATCGGCCTTTGTCATTTCTGATCAATCCGAACGCCGCGCAACCCGCCGCAAAGCTGTGCCTTAGGCGTTAGGATGTGTCATCGACTATTGGTCCCTTCGGGTCAAAATGCGAAGAACTCAACGGGCACAAATCCGGTCCGCCTTGCCGTACCGAGCGGACCTCGACGAAGCGCTCGGCAACGTCGCTGACGGCCAACAGCAGGCTCAAATTGTCTGCAAGCCTTGCGGGCGGAGCTTATCAACCGACGCGGACCCAGGCGCCATTGGCCGCGGATGATTTCACCGCGGCGTCGATGAACTTCATGCCGGCAAGCCCGTCATGCACCGTCGGATAGATCACCGCCGGATCGGGTTCGACGCCGGCCGCGGCGGCGCGAATGGCGCGCGCGGCTTCGGCATAGATGGTCGCAAATCCCTCGAGGTAGCCTTCGGGGTGACCTGACGGGATGCGGCTGACGCGGGCCGCGTCCGGCAGCGCGCCGGCGCCTGCGCGGGTCAGCAGCTGCTTCGGCTGGCCGTAGGGCGTGAACCAGAGATAGTTCGGATCGGACTGCGCCCATTCGAGGCCGCCCTTGGTGCCGTGGACGCGCAGCTTCAAGCCGTTCTCATTGCCGACCGCGACCTGGCTCGCCCAAAGCATGCCCTTGGCACCACCCTTCCACCTCAGAAGGATCTGGACGTCGTCGTCGAGCAGCCGCCCGGGCACGAAGGTCGAAAGCTGGGCGAGCAGTTCGTCGAGCTGGAGCCCGCTGACGAAGCAGGCGAGATGATAGGCATGAGTCCCGATGTCGCCGATGCAGCCGCCGGCGCCGGAGCGGGCCGGATCGGTGCGCCATGCCGCCTGCTTCTGGCCCGTGGCCTCAAGCCGCTCCGTCAACCAGTCCTGGAGATATTCGGCCTGGACCAGCCTGATCTCGCCGAGATCACCTGATGCCACCATGGCGCGGGCCTGACGGATCATCGGATAGCCGGCATAATTATGCGTGACGACGAAGACCTTGCCGGTCTTTTGCACCAGCGCCGCCAGCTCCTCGGCTTCCGTGACGGTCGTGGTCAGCGGCTTGTCGCAGATCACGTGGATGCCGGCTGCGAGGAAGGCCTTTGCCACCGGGCCATGCATGTGATTGGGGGTGACGATCGAGACCGCCTCGATGCCATCAGGCCGGGCGGCTTCCGCTCTGGCCATCTCCTCAAAGCTGCCATAGGCGCGGTCCGCGGCGATCCCGAGCTCCTTTGCCGAAGCTTTGGCGCGACCAGGCTCAGATGAAAGTGCACCGGCCACGAGCTCGAACTGGTCATCGATCCTGAAAGCAATGCGATGCACCGAACCGATGAAAGCCCCCTGCCCGCCGCCGACCATGCCGAGCCGGATACGGCGGTGACCCCCGGTCTCGTTGCCTGCCTCGATTGCCATCTGTTGCCTCGCTTTCAGGAGATGCCGAGCACCTTGCGGACCATCGCGACGTCGGTGCCGGCGCCGGCGAAATCGTCGAAGGCCGTTTCGGTGACGCGGATGATATGGTTTTTGATGAACTCGGCGCCTTCGCGCGCACCGTCCTCGGGATGCTTCAACGCGCATTCCCATTCGAGCACCGCCCAGCTGTCGTAATCATACTGCGTCAGCTTCGAGAACACCGCACCGAAATCGATCTGCCCGTCACCGGGCGAGCGGAAGCGGCCGGCCCGGTTCACCCAGCTCTGGAAGCCGCCATAGACGCCCTGCCGGCCGGTCGGGTTGAACTCGGCGTCCTTGACGTGAAAGGCCTTGATGCGGTCGTGGTAGATATCGATGTAGTCGAGATAGTCGAGCTGCTGCAACACGAAGTGCGAGGGATCGTAGAGCAGGTTGGCGCGGCGATGGTTGTTCACCCTTTCGAGGAACATCTCATAGGAGACGCCGTCGTGCAGATCTTCGCCGGGGTGAATCTCGTAGGCGATATCGACGCCATGCGCGTCGGCATGGTCGAGGATCGGTCGCCATCGCCTGGCGAGCTCGTCGAAGGCCTCCTCGACGAGGCCGGGCGGACGTTGCGGCCACGGATAAATATAGGGCCAGGCGAGTGCGCCTGAGAAAGTCGCGTGCGCGTTAAGCCCGAGGCGCTTCGAGGCGCGGATCGCCGACTTGACCTGGTCGATGGCCCATTCGGTGCGCGCTTTCGGATTGCCGCGCACTTCAGGCACGGCGAAGCCGTCGAACACGGCGTCGTAGGCCGGATGAACGGCGACAAGCTGGCCCTGGAGATGGGTCGAAAGCTCCGTGATCGCGAGACCGTGACGGGCAGCGACACCCTTCACCTCGTCGGCGTAATCCTGCGAGTCCGCCGCCTTCTTCAGATCGAACAGCCGCCCATCCCAGCTCGGGATCTGGACGCCGATATAGCCGAGCGAGGCGGCCCATTTGCAGATCGAATCGAAGGAATTGAACGGCGCCGTGTCGGATGCGAACTGGGCGAGGAAAATTGCCGGTCCCTTGATCATCTTCATCGCATGATTCCTTCTTGCTTGTTTCGCGTGGCGGCCTCAGCAACGATACGGCGAGGCCGCCACCCCTGTCGGGCCTCAGAACGTCTCCGCCGCCCACAGCGCCAGGGCGTCGGTCTCGGACATGGCGGCGGGCCGATCGACGCGCGAATGTATGGCGATCTCGCCGCCCTCGACACCCGCCTTCAGGGTGGCATGCATCACCTCGAGCGCATGGCTTGCCAGCGCGCCGGAGGCGCGATGCGGCGTGCCATGCAACACCGCGCTTGCGAGGTCAGCGACACCGAGGCAGCGATAATTGGCCTGGCTCGGCATGTGATCGGGCCAGTTCGGCGAGCGCCAATTCGGCTTGCCGAACGCGCGGTCATCGGCTGCGAGCGAAATCCAGTCGCTGCCCTTCTCGGTATATTGCACCACGCCTCCGAAGAAGTTCGGATCCGGCACGCGGAGCGATCCCTCGGTGCCATACAGCTCGATCGGTGCATGTCCGTGCTTCCACACATCCCAGCTCATGGTGAAGACGATGTCGGTGCCTGTCTCGAAGTGAAGAAGCGCCATCACCGTCGTCGGTGTCTCCACCGTAATCGACTTGCCGTTCATCGGTCCCTTCGAGGAGACGAGCCGCGCGGCAAAGCCGGAACTCGCGCGTCCCTGCACATGCGTCACCGATCCCAACAGATTGATCAGGGCCGCCAGGTAATAAGGCCCCATGTCGAGGATGGGTCCGCCGCCAGGCTTGAAAAAGAAGGTGGGATCCGGGTGCCAGTGCTCCATCCCGTGCGACATCAGAAAGCAGGTGCCGTAGAGCACCTTGCCGATCCTGCCGGCATCGACGAGCTCGCGCGCGGTCCGGCCGCCGCCACCGAGGAACGTGTCGGGCGCGCAGCCGAGCTTGAGGCCGCGCTGCGCCGCTTCGGCGACCAGCGCGGCTGCATCGGCGGCCTCGACCGTGATCGGCTTCTCGCCGAACACATGCTTGCCGGCGGTCAGCGCGGCGTGGCTGACCGCGAAATGCGCGTTGGGGGTGGTGAGATTGACGACGATCTGGATGTCGGGACGCGCCAGCAGCGCCTCGATCGTCAAGGCCTCGATGCCGAACAGCCCGGCCTGGTCGCGCGCGATCTCGGGGCGCAGGTCGGCGCAGGCGACCAGCCTGAGATCGCGGAAGTTCGGCATGTTCCGCAGGTAGATCGTCGAGATGTTGCCGCATCCGATGACGCCGACGCCGAGCTTGCTCATGTCACGCATTCCTTCAGTTCCAAGCGGCCACGGTCTCGCGCGCCCGGCGCGCGAAGCGGGCGACGTCGTTCGGCTTGTCATGTTCGGCGACGAACAGCGACACGTTCGCTTCCTTCATCGCGGCCAGCAACGCCGCCCAGTCCATGGTGCCGTGGCCGGGATCGGCCCAGCCGTCCTCGTCCAGGCATTGCCCTGAAGGTGCGAGGTCCTTGATGTGGCAGGCGACCAGGCGCCTGGCGTGCTTCTTGATTTCGGCGACGGGATCGCCGTTGCCGCGCACGATCCAGGCGAGATCCGCCTCCCAGACCAGCTCGGGTGCCTCCTCGAACAGGCATTCGAGATAGGTCAGCCCGCTCGCGCTGCGGCCATATTCCCAATGGTGGTTGTGCCAGCCGAAGCGCAGCCCCTCGCCTGTCACCGCCTTGCCGATCGCGGCCAGCTCGCGCCCGATGCCACGCCACTCCGTCTCGCCGCCCTCGCGTTCGCCGGGTGGCGGCGCCGGGGCAAAGATCGTATCGATCCCCAATCCCTTGCAGAGCTTCGCGGTGCCGGCGGCGTCGGCGCGCAGCCGGTCGAGTCCGACATGCGCGCTCGGCGCGGTCATGCCGTACTGCTGGAGCAGCCGCTTCAACGTATTGGGATCGTTGAACAGCGCCCCCCAGGGCTCGACCATCCTGTAGCCGAGGCCGGCAAGCAGTTTGAACTGCGCCTCGAGCGGTTCGATCGAACGGGCGGAATAGAGCTGGAAGGACAGGAGGTCTATCGGCGTGGTCATGCTGGAGTCTCGTGCGAGGTGGGTTGCGGAGTTAAAGACGCTGTCCGCTCTGGTCGTCGAACAGTGAGAAAGCTTCGGCTGGAAACCGCAAGGCAAGGCTATCGCCCGCACCCGCCTTTGCATCGGCATCGGCGCGGAAGGAGAACGCGGTCCCGTCGGCAAGGCGGCACCAGATCAGCGCGTCGGCGCCCATCGGTTCCACCATCTCGACACGTGCCGTCACGGCGGAGGGATGCTCGGAGCCGACGATCTCGATGTGCTCGGGGCGGATGCCGAGGACGGCCGGAGCATCCGATGGCGGGATGCGGAACGCGTAGCCGTTCAGGTCGAACCTGACGTCACCGGCGATGAACACCGGGGCGCCATCACGGAGGATCCGGCCGCGCAGGAAATTCATCGCGGGCGAGCCGACGAAGGAGGCCACGAAGCGGTTGGCCGGCTCGCGATAGATCTTCTTCGGCGTATCGAGCTGCTGGATGACGCCGCCCTGCATGACGGCTATACGGTCGGCAAGGGTGAGCGCCTCGATCTGGTCGTGCGTCACGTAGATCATGGTGGCGCCGAGGCGCGCGTGCAGGCGCTTGATCTCGACCCTGAGCTCGGCACGCAATTGGGCGTCGAGATTGGAGAGCGGCTCGTCGAACAGATAGACGCCGGCATGACGCACCAGCGCGCGGCCGATCGCGACGCGCTGGCGCTGCCCGCCGGAGAGTTCGGACGGACGGCGGTCGAGCAGCTCGGTCAGCCGCAGCATCTTTGCGGCCTCGCCGACACGGCTGTCGATCTCGTCCTGCGGCGTGCGCGCGACTTTCAGCCCGAAGGACAGGTTCTTGCGCACGCTCATGCGCGGATAGAGCGCGTAGCTCTGGAACACCATGGCGATGCCGCGATCCTTCGGCTCGGCCCAGGTCACGTCGCGATCGCCGATCCGGATCTGGCCGCCCTTGACCTCGATCAGTCCGGCGATGGCGTTCAGCAGGGTCGACTTGCCGCAGCCGGAGGGGCCGAGCAGCACGAGGAATTCGGAGGCGTCGACATGAAGGTCGAGGTTTTCCAGAACCTTCAAGCCGCCAAAGCCGATCTGCAGCTTCATGATATCGACGTTGGAGCGTTCCATGTTGCCTCAGCCCTTCA
The DNA here is from genome assembly GCF_028128665.1 of Bradyrhizobium sp. CCBAU 45384. NCBI lineage: Bacteria > Pseudomonadati > Pseudomonadota > Alphaproteobacteria > Hyphomicrobiales > Nitrobacteraceae > Bradyrhizobium > Bradyrhizobium sp. CCBAU 45384. The sequence continues at coordinate 25,045 of NZ_LBIZ01000078.1, read as the reverse complement.
CAGCGCCCGCGGCGATGCCGCGAACGAACCAGCGGCCGGAGCCGAAATAGATCACGAGCGGCAGCAATGCGGTCAGAAGCGTGGCCGCCATGTCGACATTGTAGGCGCGCTCGCCCTGCGTCGAGTTGACGATGTTGTTGAGCTGCACGGTCATCGGCAGATTGTCGCGGCCGGCGAACACCAGGCCGAGGATGAAATCGTTCCAGATGCCGGTGGTCTGCAGGATCACCGCGACGACGATCATCGGCGTCGCCATCGGCATCATGATGCGGGCATAGATCTGGTAGAAGCCGGCGCCGTCGATGCGCGCGGCCTTGAACAATTCGACCGGCAGCGAGGCGAAGTAGTTGCGGAACAGCAGCGTCATGGTCGGAAGCCCGAAGATCGTGTGAATGGTCACGATGGTGGCAAGCGACTGGCCGAGCCCGGTGAAGGAGAACACCCGCACCAGCGGGTAGATGAACACCTGGTAGGGGATGAAGGCGACGATCATCATCGCGCCGAACAGGATGTTCGCGCCGCGCACGCGCCACAGCGACAGCGCGTAGCCGGTCAACGATCCCACCACGATCGAGATCACCACCGACGGCAGCAATATTCGCAGCGAATTGAAGAAGCCGACCCTGATGCCCTCGCAGGTGAGGCCGGTGCAGGCCGACGTCCAGGCCTTGCCCCATGCCGCGAGGCTCGGTGAGGCCGGGAGCGCGAGCAGATGGCCCTGCCGGATCTCCGCCATCGGCTTCAAGGACGTGACGATCATGACGTAAAGCGGCAGCAGGAAATACAATGCCGTGATCAGGATGAACACATAGAGGCCCCAGCGCGCCGGGCTGATGCGCCTTGACCTCAGTCCCGGCCTGACCGCGCCAAGAGTGATCGCGCTCATCGCACCTCTCCCTTGCGCGCGCGCCAATAGAGATAGGGCGCGACGACCGCGATCACGGTCACCAGCATGGTGGTGGCGGCCGCGGCCGCAAGACCGATATTGGCCCGCTCGAACAGATGGTCCATGACGAACTTGGCGGGCACTTCGGACGCGATGCCGGGGCCGCCATTGGTCATCGACACCGAGAGGTCGTAGAGGCGCACGACGGCGGTCGAGAGCAGCACAGCCGCAGTCGCGAAGCTGGCGCCCATCATCGGGATGATGATGGAGATGTAGACCCGCCATTTCGGCAGGCCATCAACCCGCGCCGCCTTCCAGATTTCATCGTCGATGCCGCGAAGACCCGCCAGCATGATCGCCATCACCAGGCCCGAGGCCTGCCAGACGCCGGCGATCACCAGGCAGTAGATCGCGGTCTCCGGCCGCACGATCCAGTCGAAGCTTGCACCCGCGAAGCCCCAGCTGCGCAGCACATACTGGACGCCGAGCGTCGGGTTCAGCAGCCACTGCCACACCAGCCCGGTGACCACGAAGGACATCGAATAGGGATAGAGGTAGATCGAGCGGATGGTGTCCTCGGCTCGCACCCGTTGGTCGATCGCGACCGCCAGCAGGAACCCGATCAGCAGCGCCAGCGAGACGAACAGCACGCCGTAGATGACGATGTTGTGGACCGAGGTGAGCCAGCGATCGTTGCTGAACAGCAGTTGATATTGCCGGAAGCCTATGAAGTTGTTGTTCGGCAGCATCCGCGAATTGGTCAGCGACATCCACGCCGTCCAGCTCGTGGCACCGATATAGACGACGAGCATCACCATCAGCGCCGGCAGGAGCGCCGAGATCACGGATAATCGGGAGGTCAGCGAAAGACGCATCGTGTCGCCGGGTTGGAGAGGGATCGACGGATCAGGAGAGGCGGCCGACCATTCGCCGGCCGCCCCTTGCGATGCTCACTCTGCGGATTTCAGCACCGCAGCAACCTTGGCGGAGAATTCGTCGGCGCTCATATTGGTGTTCCAATATTGCGAGATGGCATCCTGCAGCGCGCCGGTCAGAGCGGGCGGCGCCAACATGTCGCCGGACGGCATTTGCTGGGCCTTGTCGGCGACATAGCGCATGCCCTTCTGGGCGCAAGCGTCCAGGGCTGACGCATCGACATCGCTCCGCACCGGGATCGAGCCCTTCTTCAGCGCGAACTGAATCTGCGTCTCCGGCGTCAGCATCAATTTCGCCAAGGTCATCTGCGCCTTGGTGGTGGCGGGGTCCTTCGCTTTCGGGAAGACGAACACATCGCCGCCCATCACATAGCCGCCGCTGCCATTGGACAGCACGGTGCAGCCATAATCCTTGTCGGGGACCTTGCCCGCCGCGACGAACTCGCCCTTGGCCCAGTCGCCCATGATCTGCATCGCGGCCTTGCCCTGGATGACCATGTTGGTCGCGTCATTCCAGTTGCGGCCGGGCGCGCCGGGATCGACATAGTCCTTCAGCTTCTTGTAGGTGACGGCGACCGTCTTGAACTCGGGGCTCTGCGCCAGCGCCGCGTCGCGCTTGCCGAGGATGCCGGTCCACATCTGCGCGCCGCCGACGCCGATCATGACCGCGTTGAACAGATTCTGCTCCCAGTTCTTCTGGCCCGAGAAGGCCAGCGGGATCACCTTGCCGTCGGCCTTGAGCTTGTCGAGAACGACGAGCGCGTCATTCCAGCTCTTCGGCTCGTCGGCGCCGACGGAGGCGAGCACGGCCTTGTTGTACCAGAGCCAGTTCTGACCGTGGATGTTGATCGGCACCGCAAACATCTTGCCGTTGCGGGTCGCCGCGGCAATGATCGCGGCGGGCATCACGCCTTTCCAATTGCCGTCGGCTGCGACCGCATCGACGTCGGCGAGCAAATCGCCTTCCACCAATTCGTCGAACTGCTTGCCGGTGTTGAGTTGCATGGCGGTCGGCGGATTGCCGGAAACGGTGCGGGTGATCGCTGCGTTTCGTGCGTTCGCCGCGCCGGCGACGGCGCTATCGATCCAGGTGCCGCCCGCCTTGGTGAACTGGTCGGCGAACACCTTCACGGCGGCGGCCTCACCGCCGGAGGTCCACCAGTGGATCACCTCCGCCTTCATTTCCTGGGCGTTGGCCGGCAACGAGACAAGCGCCGTCGTGGCGACGGCCACCGCGGCAAGCAGCGTGCGCTTCATGACTTCCCTCCCGTGTAAGCCCGTTTGCGGGCAGATGACCCTTTACAGGCTCATGTAATCGATTACATAGGATCGTATCACAACCGTAGGAATTTGCAAGCGCGGCGAGGGCCGCCCGGATCTGGATCAGCAGATGAGCAAGCGCCCCAAGGAGAGCCGTCAGCCGCCCGCGAAGATCGCCGACGTTGCGCGGCTTGCCGGCGTGTCGGTCGCGACCGTGAGCCGGACGCTGGCGCGGCCCGAAGTGGTGAGCGAGGAAACGCGCAACCGCGTGCTCGCCGCGGTCCGCGACACCTCCTATACGCCGAACATCTCGGCAAGGAATCTGCGCGTCCGCAAGACCATGGTGGTGCTTGTGGCAGTGCCCAACATCGCCAACCCGTTCTTCGCAGAGATCCTGCAGGGCATCGACGATACGCTGTCAGCCGCCGGTTACGGTCTCGTCATTGCCAATCTGGCCGGTCCGCCCGAGAAGGAGGCGCGCTATGTCGACCTGGTCTGTGCCGGCCAAGCCGACGGCGTGCTGCTGCTGTGCGGTCACGTGATCCGCAGTCGCGACCGTGACTTGCGCGACGCGCACGTGCCGCTGGTGGGGGCCTGCGAATATATTCCCGGCGCGAGCTTCCCGCAGGTTTGCATCGACAATGTCGGCGCCGCACGCGAGGCGGTGCGGCATCTGATCAAGCTCGGGCATACCAGCATCGCCTATCTGTCGGGACCGCAATCGACGATCCTGGAACGACAGCGCCTCGAAGGTTACAAGCAGGCCCTGAAAGAGGCCGGCATTGCTGCCGCGGACGGCTTGATCATATCAGGCGATTTCACCTTTCGAACCGGTGTCGAGGCCGGGCGGGCGCTGCTTGCGCTCAGCCCGGAGGTCCGTCCGACCGCATTGTTTGCCGCCAATGACGAGATGGCGATCGGCCTGATCAAGACCGTGCAGTCGGGGGGACTGCGGATCCCGCACGATCTCTCCGTCGTCGGCTTTGACGGCATTCCCTATGGGGATTATTGCGAGCCGACCTTGACCACCATTGTGCAGCCGCGTCGGGAACTCGGCGCCAGCGCGGCCGCCGAGCTGATTGCACTGATGACGACGGAGAAGTCCGCGGTGCGCAAGGATATCGAGCTTGCCGCCACATTGATATTGCGCGACAGCACGTGTCCACCATCGGCCCGCAACAGAAAATGACGGCGCGTCCCTGTTCCTGCCGGGAACTCGAACAAAGCGCTCGCTATCCCGCGGATAACAGCGCACAGTCTTATCGCCATCGAGCGGCTCTTGGCATCTATCGGTGATGTGAACGCATGTCGCGCTCCCGCTCAACCCCCACAGCGGAGCATGAGCATGTCAACTCAACGATTCCCGGAGCGATCGAACACATTCGAATATCGCCTGGCGCAAGAGGCGATCAGTTTACGCCAGCAGGCCAAGGAAATGCCCCTTGGTGTCCGCCGCACCGAGCTCTTGCAAAAAGCGCGGCAGCTTGACGTCGCCGGCGAAGTCAACAAGTGGCTGACGTCGCCTGGACTTCAGGCACCGTCCTGACGGGGGCGCAGGTCGCAAAGGTGCCCGCGGAGGATCGTCGGGCTCATGGAGGGAGAATGATCAGAAAAGACGCGAAGGCCCGCCATCTGCGGGACGCCAACAATGCTTTCAAGCCGACCGGCGAAGCCAAGCCAATGACCGACTACGCAAAAGCGGAGCGAACCTTTCAAGAAAATCGCGAGCGCCTGAAGGCGGAGCGTCTGGCGAGGGAAGGCCGTGCAAAAGAGTCTTCCAAATAGCTTCTAGAGCATCGAGAGGACGACGACCCCGTCTTCGAGCTCCCCGGAAGCAAGGCGCGCCCGCGCGATCCGCTCGAACTCGGTGCGATATTTGTGAAGATAGCTGAAGGCCTGCTTCTCGGTCTGGAACGTCGTCGTAAGTCTGCATATCTGCCGCGCTGCGCCGTGCGCGAGCGTGAAGGTGATGGTTCCACCGCCGTCCGACTTCACTCTGGGCACGATCAGCACTCCGGCTTGGGACGATCCTTGAGACGATCACTGACCTGGGTTATCGCGGCGACTTCCTTGCACGCTTCTTCAGCGCCGGTGCTGGCAAAGCTGCTGCAATAACGGCGTCAGCGGCTTCCTTGGCTTGGCGCAACTCGCGCAGTCGCGCCATGTTCTTGCGAACCTCGACACCCTGCCGTTCGACATCCGCGATCGCCCGTGCGCCCTCTTCGGCCGCCAGACGTTGGCGATGAGAGCGCGCAATTGCTTCAGGCGACGGTACAGCCGATTTCCTGGCGTTCATCCTTCACCCTGTCGTGCAATGGGCAAAACCCGCTCAATCCGGGGATCGAGCGGGCATCACAGCCGTTTCAGTACATCCGTGAAACGGCGCAGCGAGATCAGGCCAGCGAGAGATTCTCTGCGCTGACTTTGCCCCGCATCTTGTCGGTCTTGGCCTCGAAATTGACCTTCTGGCCCTCACCGAGGCCCGCAAGGCCGGCGCGTTCGACCGCACTGATGTGAACGAACACATCGTTGCTGCCATCGTCCGGCTGAATGAATCCGAAGCCCTTTTGGCCGTTAAACCACTTCACTGTACCTGTCGTCATGCTCTTCTCCAAAGCGCGCAAGCGCGTGCCGCGCGACAATCACGCGGTCGTTTCAACTTCGTCGATGTCTTTGGAAAAGGAGCCCGCAGGCGCGATCAACAAGGCACAGCGGCTAATCGAATGACGCAAATATACACGACATCTGCGCTTTTGCAAGGAATACGGCCAATTTGTTTTCAAAGCGGCGGTTTTGACGCTGTTCGGGCGCCATTCCAGACGGAACGCCGGCACGCGCAAAGGCCTTTATCGATTGACTTGGCCGCGCGGGGGTGGTCACGTCGTCGCCACTGAACCGCATCGCCGTAACACGCAAACCTGCGCGTTCGAGGCCGGCGAAGACATCAGCGGTCGCCCTCATTCTCCAATTCGTCACCGGTCTCCTGCGCAATCGGCTGCGTGCAGGATCATTCCATCTTGCAGCCCAGCGAGGAGTTTCAATGCAGGTTCTTGTCCGCGACAACAATGTCGACCAGGCGCTTCGTGTCCTGAAGAAGAAGATGCAACGGGAAGGCGTCTTCCGCGAAATGAAGCAGCGGCGCGCTTACGAGAAGCCTTCGGAGAGAAAGACGCGCGAGAAATCCGAAGCCATCAGGCGGGCCCGCAAGCTCGCCCGCAAGCAGGCCATCAGGGAAGGCTTGTTGCCGGCGCCTCCGAAGAAGAAGCTCCCCGAACGCAAGGCACCTCTTCCACAGACGTCGGCGTCCGCGAGCCAGGCTCCGATTTCCCCAAGGTGAGAAGCGACAGCTTCACTGTCCCTATCAGCTTCGCATTGAACCTGGCGGCGCCCTCGCCGATCAGGAACCGCCTGCGAATGCTGGTGTTGAAGCAGGGCCACATCAGAGGGTGATGCGGTGATGCGCTATTATTTCGACATCAGGGACAGCACCGGGCTCTATCCCGACGAGGAAGGGCTGGAGTTTCCAACTCAGCGCGAAGCTGAAGTAGAAGCAGCCGAGACGCTGGCAGGACTGGCGCGCGATCTCGCGAGCCTGGATGAACGGGAAGACGTTGCGGTCGAGGTGCGCACCGACAGCGGGAGCTTGTTTCAGGCGGCGTTCATCTTCAGCAGCAACAGAACGACGCAATAGAGCTGGCGGAACTTCAATCGCAGTTCAGGTGACCAGGCCCAGCGAGCAAGCGCAGCACTTCGCAGACGTCCTGGCGAAAGCCAGGACGACGATGTGGAGGTGGGCAGCCCTACCCAGCTGCGGCCTTCACTGGGGCGACAGTGATCGCGAGCTTGCCGTAGCGGTCCGTGAAGGCTTCAGTATCGATCTCTTCGAGCTGGATCTCGCCGCTCATCACGCTGCTCTTCCAGGCGGCCTGGGCCGGATCGTTCTGAAACTCCGGCATCACTTCGCGGCCGAACAGCTCGAGCGATTCGCAGATGTGCTCGTGGCTGTTCTTGCCGGCCTGATTGAGCAGGATGACCTGGTCGATATGCGAGGACTGGAAGCGCTTCAGCTTTCGCCTGATGGTCTCGGGTGAGCCGATCAGGCCGCCGCGCAGCGCGGCCTCCTGCGCCTCCGGATTGTCGCGCTTCCACTTGTTATATTCGTCCCACATGTTCACCGTGTACGGCGCCGGACGTTGGCGGTTCTGCGCGGCACCGTAGAAACGCAGCGCGAACTGGAAGAAGGTGGCGCCGTCGGCGCGGGCACGCGCCTCCTCATCCGTCCTGGCGCACATGAAGAACGACACCAGCGCCATGTTCGGGTTGATCTCGTAGTCGGCGAGCTTGTGCAGCCGTTTCGTCATGGCGTTGTAGTAAGCGTGCACCCAGGCATGCGCAGCATCGGCACTGACGAACTGGAAGCCGAGCGCGCCAAAGCCGTGGCGGCCGGCGCGCTCGATGGTCGGCAGCTGCGAGCAGGCCATCCACAGCGGCGGGTGCGGCTTCTGCACCGGCTTCGGCACGACGTTGCGCAAGGGGATGTCGAAATATTTGCCGTGATGCTCCGAGCCTGCGTCCTTGAACATCGGGAAGATCGCAGCGACCGCCTCCTCGAACACCTCCTTCTTGGTCTCCATGTCGCGGCCGAACGGCGTCAGCTCGGTGATCGAGGCGCTCTCGCCCATGCCAAACTCGCAGCGGCCGTTGGAGAGCAGGTCGAGCACCGCGACACGCTCGGCGACCCGCGCCGGATGGTTGGTGGTGAGCTGGAGAATACCGTGGCCGAGGCGGATGTTTTTGGTGCGCTGGCTCGCGGCGGCAAGAAACGATTCCGGTGAAGGCGAGTGCGAATATTCCTCGAGGAAGTGATGCTCGACCACCCAGGCATGGTCGTAGCCGAGACGGTCGGCGAGTTCCATCTGCGAGAGCGCGTTCTGGTAAAGGGCGAGCTCGTCGCCGGCCACCCAGGGCCGCGGCAGTTGCAGCTCATAGAAGATGCCGAACTTCATGACGCCTCTCCCAGTTTTCTTGCCCGCTTGTTCTTGTTGCGGGCATCTTAATGCGTGAGGCGGCGCTGTCTACGCAGTCGCAATTCCGCCTTGCGGGAGAACGCGCCTCATTGCGCGGCGGCCATTCAGCACCGCGCCGACGAAGGTGAAGCGCACCATCAGATGATAGCTCGCAAGCATCAGCGGAATCGCAACGACGAGAATGATTGCGAACTTGACCAAAGCGGGCCAGTCGCGCTGCGACAGCGCGACCTGCAACGCCATCACGATCGGCAGGTGGATCAGATAGAGCCAGTAGGAGGCATCGGCGAGATAGCGCCATGTCGGACTGAAGCCGGACATGAAACGGAGCGCAAGCCCGAGCGCTGCGAAGGTCGTTATCCAGATCGCGGGCGCATAGAGGATGGCGGAGGCAAGCCGGAGCGTGGCGAAGCTATATGGCAGTTTCGGCGCACCCGGGGCAGACAGCATCACGCCGGACAAGACGAAGCCGATCATGATCAGACAGAGCGCAGCCAAGAGATGCGCAAGCCAGCGCCGCTCGAGGATCCGCAGCAGATCAATCTGCCGATGCAGCAGCCAGCCGGCGCCAAAGGCGGTGCCGAAACCGATCCAGGCCTGCGCATTGGTGATGAGCGATTGATCCGGCGTCCTCACCCCCATCACATTGACCCATCTTGGGTCGAGGCAGAAGGCGATGCCGATCGGGATCGCCAGCACCAGCGGCGCCAGCGGATTGCGGATGATCCGCGCAAAGAGGCGGTCGATGACCGTTCGCAGCGAGCCCGACGCGTCGAGCCAGACGATCGCGCCGCGCAGCAGCAGCGTGGCGGCATAGAGCTGCAGCAACACATAGAGAAACCAGAGATGGGTCAGGCGGAAATTCGGCAAGGGCGGCAGCCAGCTGGACGCCCATTGGATCGAACCGCCATTCGGAAAATTTCCGGCCCAGCTGATCACCAGGGCGATCGGCACGAACAGCAGCGGCCAGCCGATCACGAGCGGCAGCGCGATCCGCTGCAGCCGGTCCTTGACAAAGTCGAAGGCGCCGCGGCGATGGAAGCTCATGCGGGCGAAGAAGCCGGCCATCAGGAAGAACGTCGTCATCCGGAAGACATGGATGGCGAAAGACAGCAGGCTCAGGATCAGGCTTGGATGCGTGTCCTGGATGACCCAGAACCGGGGCGAGGACGGCACGAACGACAATGTCGCGTGCAGGACGATGCCAAGCAGCAGCGCGATGCCCCTTAGGGCATCGAGGGCGTGAAGACGTTCGGATGCGGGAGTGACTGCGCTCGAATGGGACATGGACGGGCTCTCGGTGGCTGACTTTCTGCCGCACAATCTGTCCCATCAGGGCGCGTGCCTCTCGCCCGATCCAAAAATCGGCTAGCCGATTTCTCGTAGCGGCTCGCCGATGTCAGGCAAAACCGGCCGGCTCAGCGCCTCGCGCCGGAATTCGGTCGGCGTGAGCCCGGTCTCCGCCTTGAAGGCGCGGTTGAAAGGTCCGATCGACTGGAAGCCTGCATCCATGGCGATGGTCAGCACCGGGACCTCACGTTGCGTGACGTCGGAGAGCGCCAGTTTGGCGTCATCGATACGATAATGGTTGAGGTACGCATTGAAGTTCCGATAGCCCAGACCCTCGTTGATGGCCTGGCGCAACCGATGCTCGGGAACCTCGAGCCGTGCCGCCAGCGCCCCGATCGCAAGACCTTCCTGCCGGTAGGTCCGCTCCACGCTCATGAGCTGGTCGAGGCGCCGAAGCAGGATCGGGTCGACCACAACCCGAGCCGTCGCAGCACGATCGGCGCCGCGCACATCGCCGGATGCGATGGCCGCCGTGGCGTCGTTGACGGGCACGGCCGGCGTCGTGGCGAGAGTGGCCACTGCCGCCATCATCGCCACCACAAACAGGACGAGCGCGATCGGAAGGCTGCCGGGCGCGCCGGGAACAGCGACGGGAATCGCGGCGAAGCCGGCGCCGACGAACACAGTGATGAGCCCGACATTGATCGCCAGTATCGCCAGCCGCAGCCGGCGGCGCCGCGCCACCAGATCGGCACGCCAGGTCTTGACTGTCTGCACCGCGGCCGCGAGCGCCAGCGCCAGATTGATCAAGGCCAGGCCCCGGCCGCCGGCCCTGGCCAAAGCGGGCGCGTAAGCCCAGCCCAGTGTGAGCACGAAGCCGAAGGCCACGATGCCCAGCAACACGGCGCCATGCCATCGCCTCAGCACGAAATCGTCGTCGAACGCTGCACGTGCCCACAGCCAGAACAGGGCCGGTTGGCCTGACAGGATCGGCAACACCCACCACCATGACGATTTGGGAAAGAACGGGGCGGTCGCGATGGCGTAGAACGCGCCGCCGGCGGACATGGCCATGCCCAGCAAGGCCTGCTGGCTGGCGGCACGACGCTGCAGCGCCACGAGAATGATCAACAGGAACACGCCGCTGGCCGCGCCGCGAAGCCCGAGATCGATGGCCGTGAGCCCCATTACACCCCTGCCGTCTCCATCAGAGATTCAATCTTCGCATCGCCTTCGCGCCTGCACAATCCAAAATTGCGCTTGCGGTCGTAGCGCCTGCAGTTTTGGCGGCCGCGACATCAGCAACTTGAACGGTTGATCCAGATCAACGCGTCAACCGGCCTGCTGCATCAAAAAGGCAGCAAGGCAACGGCCCGGATGCCGTCCCGATTCCCCTGACATCCCGAAGAGACCGAATATGTCGGCCCCTGACGAGGCGACCTCGCGCGCGCGCCGTAAGCGCATGGAAATCTTTGCGTTCCTGTTCCTGACCGCGATCGTGATGCCCGTGCTCGCGGTCGGAACGGTCGGCTCCTACGGCTTGGGCGTCTGGATCTACCAGATGTTCGCCGGACCGCCGGGCCCACCAAGTTCGCCGCATTGATTCCCCGACAAGCGAAAGACAGGCATCATGGCTCACGCCAAACTCAACCGCCGTGCATTGATCACCGGCCGGGTGCTCAGCACCGCCGTCATCTCCCCTCCGGGCTGCGAGATCGCCAGCATTCTGGTGCAGGCGCGTCCCGAACGCCTCACTGACGTCGAAGCCGAGATCGCGAGGCTTCCCGGCTGCGAGATCCACGGGCGCGATGTGAGAGGCAAGCTCGTCGTCGTGACCGAAGCACCCGACGCCGGCAGCCTCGGCACCTTGCTCAACACCATCCAGTCGCTGCGCGATGTCTATTCCGCGGCGCTGGTCTTTCACGCCATCGAAACCTGAGGGACGGGAGAGCCATCATTATGTCATCGTCCAAGCTCGACCGCCGCCAGGTGCTGAAGCTGGAAGCCGCCGCCATCGCGGCCGCCGCGGCCGGCATGCCGGCGCCCGCGCTCGCCGCCAATCTCGTCACTGAGCGCGATTCATCGGAACTGAAATGGGACAAGGCGGCCTGCCGCTTCTGCGGCACCGGCTGCTCGGTGATGGTCGCGACCAAGGACAACCGTGTCGTCGCCACCCATGGCGACATCAAGGCCGAGGTCAATCGCGGCCTCAACTGCGTCAAGGGCTACTTCCTCTCCAAGATCATGTACGGCCATGACCGCCTGACGCAGCCGATGCTGCGCAAGACTGATGGCAAGTACGACAAGAATGGCGAGTTCACGCCTGTCACCTGGACCGAAGCCTTCGACATCATGGAGGTGAAGTGGAAGGAGGCGATCAAGAAGCGCGGGCCGAACGGCGTCGCCATGTTCGGCTCCGGCCAATGGACAATCTGGGAAGGCTATGCGGCGTCAAAGCTGTTCAAGGCCGGCTTCCGCACCAACAACATCGATCCCAATGCGCGGCACTGCATGGCCTCCGCTGTCGCCGGCATGATGCGCACCTTCGGCATCGACGAGCCGGCCGGTTGCTATGACGACATCGAGGCCACCGATGCCTTCGTGCTGTGGGGCTCCAACATGGCGGAGATGCACCCGATCCTGTGGACGCGCGTGGCCGACCGACGGCTCTCGGCGCCGCATGTCCGCGTCGCCGTGCTCTCGACCTTCGAGCACCGCTCGTTCGACCTTGCCGACATCGGCATGGTGTTCAAGCCGCAGACCGATCTCTATTTGCTCAACGCCATCGCCAACCACATCATCAAGACGGGCCGGGTCAACAAGGATTTTGTCGCAGCGCATACCGTGTTCAGGCGCGGGCAGACCGATATCGGCTACGGATTGCGGCCCGAGCATCCGCTGCAGAAGAGGGCGACGGGCGCGGCGAAAGCCAACGACTCTACCGATATGAGCTACGACGAATTTGTAAAATTCGTCTCGGACTACACGCTGGAGAAAGCGGCGCAGATGTCGGGCGTACCGCTCAATCGCCTCGAGGCGCTCGCCGAGCTCTATGCCGATCCGAAGACGAAAGTGGTCTCGTTCTGGACCATGGGTTTCAACCAGCACACCCGCGGCGTCTGGTGCAACAACCTCGTCTACAACATCCATCTGTTGACCGGAAAGATCTCCGCGCCCGGCAACAGCCCGTTCTCGTTGACCGGTCAGCCTTCGGCCTGCGGCACCGCGCGCGAGGTCGGCACCTTCTCGCATCGCCTGCCCGCCGACATGGTCGTGACCAACAAGGAGCATCGCGATCACGCCGAGCATCTCTGGCTGCTGCCCGAGGGCACCATTCCCGACAAGCCCGGCGCGCACGCCGTGCTGCAGAGCCGGATGCTGAGGGACGGCCTGATCAACGCCTATTGGGTGCAGGTCAACAACAATCTGCAAGCGGGTCCGAACGCCAACGAAGAGACCTATCCCGGCTTCCGCAACCCCGATAATTTCATCGTGGTCTCGGACGCCTATCCGAGCGTGACGGCGCTCGCCGCCGATCTGATCCTGCCGACCGCGATGTGGGTGGAGAAGGAAGGCGCCTACGGCAATGCCGAGCGGCGCACGCAATTCTGGCACCAGCTCGTCCAGGCGCCGGGCGAAGCCAGGTCCGATCTGTGGCAGCTCATGGAGTTTTCAAAACGCTTCAAGATCGAGGAGGTCTGGCCCGAGGAGCTGATTGCCAAGAAGCCGGAGCTTCGCGGCAAGACCCTGTTCGACGTGCTCTATCGCAACGGCCAGGTCGACAAATTTCCCATGACTGAGATCGAGCAGGGCTATCACAACGAGGAGTCGAAGGCGTTCGGCTTCTACGTGCAGAAGGGACTGTTCGAGGAGTACGCCTCATTCGGCCGCGGCCATGGTCACGACCTCGCGCCGTTCGACGCCTATCATCGCGAACGCGGCCTGCGTTGGCCCGTCGTCAACGGCCAGGAGACGAAATGGCGTTTCCGCGAGGGCAGCGACCCCTACGTCAAGCAGGGCACGGACGTGCAGTTCTACGGCTACCCCGATGGCAAGGCCCGCATCTTCGCACTGCCTTACGAGCCGCCGGCGGAATCGCCCGACAATGACTATCCGTTCTGGCTCTCGACCGGCCGCGTCTTAGAGCACTGGCACTCCGGCACCATGACGCGCCGCGTGCCCGAGCTCTACAAAGCTTTTCCGGAAGCCGTCTGCTTCATGCACCCGGACGACGCACAGGACATGAAGCTGCGCCGCGGCGACGAAGTGAAGGTCGTCTCGCGCCGCGGCTTCATCCGCGCCCGGGTCGAGACGCGCGGCCGCGACCGGCCGCCGCGCGGTCTCGTGTTCGTGCCCTGGTTCGACGAGTCCAAGCTGATCAACAAGGTGACGCTGGACGCCACCGATCCGATCTCGCTGCAAACCGACTACAAGAAATGCGCCGTGCGCATCGAGCGGGTGAACGTGTCATGATGAAACGATGTGGCATCGCCTTGCTCGCCTGCGCGATCGCCGCCGGCGCCAGCTCGCTGACCGCGCAGACCGTGAATTCGGGCCTGCGCGGCCCGACCCCGCTGAATGATGAAGGCCCGGCGCCGCCGATGCTGCCGAACCGCAACACGTCCGAGCGGGAATCGCGCAACTATCCGGAGCAGCCGCCGGTCATTCCGCACACGATCGATGGCTACCAGATCGACCTCAACGGCAACAAATGCCTGTCCTGCCACGCGCGGGCGCGCACGGCGGAATCGCAGGCCCCGATGGTCTCGATCACGCACTTCATGGACCGTGACGGCCAGTTCCTGGCCTCGATATCGCCGCGGCGCTTCTTCTGCACCGAATGTCACGTGCCGCAGAACACGGCGACGCCGCCGGTCAGCAACGACTTCACCGACATCGACACTTTGCTGTCGCGTGCAAGCCCCGGTGGCCGGCGATGACGACGACCGCTGATGAATCCAAAGCCAAGCGCGGCTTCATCGCACGCGCGTGGGATTTCGCGCTCGAGCTGTGGGGCGTGCTGACGCGGCCGAGCACGGTATTCGCCCTCGGCACGCTGGTGCTGGCGGGCTTTGCCGCCGGCGTGATCTTCTGGGGCGGCTTCAACACCGCGCTGGAGATAACCAACACCGAGAAATTCTGCACCGGCTGCCACGAGATGAAGGACAACGTCTTCGCCGAGCTGAAGTCGACCATCCATTTCACCAATCGCTCCGGCGTGCGCGCGACCTGCCCGGATTGCCATGTGCCGCACAACTGGACCGACAAGATCGCGCGCAAGATGCAGGCCTCCAAGGAAGTATGGGGCAAGATCTTTGGCACGATCGACACAAGGGAGAAGTTCCTGGACCACCGGCTCGAGCTCGCCGCGCATGAATGGGCGCGCTTCAAGGCCAACGATTCCCTGGAATGCCGCAACTGCCACAGCGCCGATTCCATGGACATCACCAAACAGTCGCCCCGGGCCGCCGTGGCGCATCAGCGCTTCCTGTTCACCCGCGAGAAAACCTGCATCGACTGCCACAAGGGTATCGCCCACCATCTGCCCGACATGCGCGGCGTGCCGGGGTGGCAGTAGGCGGGTCTGAGCAAGCGCCTCGTCCTTCGAGACGGCTGCTACGCAGCCTCGTCAGGATGAGGCTAAGCAGCACCTGCGCCTGCCGAAACTGCTGCCACGCACTCCGTCCTCATCCTGCCCGCCAGAGGCGGGCGTCTGGAAGGATGGGCCACAAAGGAATGGCCTTGAAATGCGATTTTCGCGCGCTTGAACCCTTGGGGGGAATGGTTAGTTTTGAGGTTCGGCGAATCGCATCGTTTCGCCCCTCCTCAAGACAGATATGGCCACTTTCACTCCGCATCAGGATGCCGCGCTCAAGGCCGTTGGCGACTGGCTCAAGGCAAAACCCGGGCGCAACGGCACGCCGCCGGTGTTTCGGCTGTTCGGCTTTGCCGGCACCGGCAAGACCACGCTGGCGCGGCATATCGCCGAGGGCGTCGACGGCGAGGTGAAGTTTGCCGCCTTCACCGGCAAGGCGGCCCTCGTCATGCGCAACAAGGGGTGCGATGACGCCTCCACCATCCACTCGCTGATCTATCGCGCCCGCGAATCCGGCGAGGAGCAGCCAAGCTTCGAATTGTGGGACGACGCGCCGGCCTCAAAAGCCAAGCTGATCGTGATCGACGAATGCTCGATGGTGGATGCCGAGCTCGGCCGCGACCTGATGTCGTTCGATTGTCCGCTCTTGGTGCTGGGCGATCCGGCGCAGCTGCCGCCGATCCAGGGCGGCGGCTTCTTCACCAATTCCGAGCCGGACGCGATGCTGACCGAGGTGCATCGCCAGGCCCAGGACGATCCGATCGTGCGGATGTCGATGGACGTGCGCGAGGGCCGCGAGCTCGACATCGGCCGTTACGGCGAGAGCGAGGTGGTCTCGCGCAAGGAGCTCGACCCCGATCGCGTCATGGGCGCCGACCAGGTGCTGGTCGGCCGCAACAACACAAGACGCGCCTACAATATGCGGGTGCGGCAGCGGCAGAATATCGAGGACGTCTTTCCGGTCGCCGGCGACAAGCTGGTGTGCCTGCGCAACAACCGCAAGAAGGGCCTGTTCAACGGCGGCCTGTGGCGCGTCAAGTCCCGCAACACCTCGCGCTCGAAATCGCGCATCCTCTCGATGCGGCTGTCGCCGGATGAAGAGCTCGGCCACAAGGTGACGAAAGTCTCGGTGCGCGCCGATTGCTTCGAGGGCGGCATCGAGCAGATCGCCTGGGAGCAGCGCAAGCCCTATGACGAGTTCGACTATGGCTACGTGCTGACCGTGCACAAGTCGCAGGGCTCGCAATGGGACGACGTCGTGCTGTTCGACGAGAGCTTTGCGTTTCAGGAGTCGAGGGCGAGGTGGCTCTATACGGGGATCACGCGCGCGGCGAAACGGTTGAGTATCGTGGTCTAAAACTCCGCTGCTGTAGGGTGGGCAAAGGCGCAACGCGCCGTGCCCACGATCTCTCTCCATAAGCAATCAGCGCGTGGGCACGCTTCGCTTTGCCCACCCTACGGCGCTGCCGTAGCCCGCATGGAGCGCAGCGCAATGCGGGGTTGGCTCCGCGCTCGCGATTCCCGGATTTCGCTGCACTCCATCCGGGCTACAAAATTTCACTTCCCCGCGACGAAATAAAAATCCTCGCGCCCGGGCGGCGAGCCGTAGGTGAACGGCTGTTGCACGTGCTTGGTGGCGGACCAGACGTCGTCGCGGACGATGTCGAACAGCTTCCGGATCTCGACCTTCGGCTCCTTGATCTCGCGGGCGAGTGCGGTGGAGAACGGGCTGTCGGCGCCGTTGTCGCCGTCGATCGCGGTCTCGCCGTGCTTGGCGGCGTAGACCACCATGAAGCCGGCGCCGGGCTCGATGTTGGAAAAGCCCTTGTCGACCAGCTTCAGCGACAGCGTGTGCTGCATGGCCGGCGCAAACGGATTGTCGCGGCAGGCATCCAGGATCACCAGGCGTACTTTTCGCGCAGCGCCCACCGCCGCGATCACCTGCTCCAGCGCGACCGCTTGCGTCTCGGCATCGCGGTCGACGGCGAGCTTGGCATCAACGGGAACGAGGTAGTTCACGCCGCCGATCTCGAAGCCATGGCCGGCATAATAGACCACCGCCCAGTCGGCCTTCTCCGCCTCGTCGGCAAAGGTCTTCAGCGCGTCGAAGAACTTGTCGCGGGTCAGGTCGCTGACGGAGATCACGGTCTGGAAGCCGACATCGTGCAGCACGCCCGCGATCAGTTTCGCATCGCGCGGCGGATTGGGCAGCGCGTGGACATTCTTGTAGGCGCCGTTACCGACGACCAGCGCGACGCGCCGGCCGCTCGGCGCGCCTCCTGATGTTTGCGGTGTCAGCGCCGCGAGCCGCGCCTGAGCCGTGGCGCGGGCGCGGGCGACGTCGTACTCGTCGAATTTCGTCAGCGAATAGGCCGCCGCGCGGTAGTCGGCGCGGGCCTGGGCGAGGTCCTTCTTGCGCTCGTAGAGCTGGCCGCGGCCGGAATGCGCGCGGACATTGTTCGGGCTGATCTGGATCGCCGTGGTGTAGTCCTTCAGCGCAGCGTCGAGATCGCCCTTCAACAGGCTGACATCGGCACGATTGTTGATCGCGTAGACGTTCCTCGGCTGCTTCTCGATCAGACCGTTGCAGTCGGCAAAGGCCAGATCGTATTTGCCCATCAGGCCGTAGGTGGTGCAGCGATTGGCCGCGATCTGCTGCGCGGTCGGATCGATCTTCTCGGCTTCGGCGAAATCGGCGATCGCGCCGTCATAGTCCTTCATCAGCGTGCGCACACGGGCCCGATTGGTCCAGCCGAGCAGGAATTTCGGCGTGTATTTGATCGACAGGTTGAAATCGTCGAGCGCGCTCTGCAGCGCGCCGCGGCGCAGCTGAATGGTCCCGCGATTGTTGTAGGCGAAACCGAAATTCGGCCGCTTCTGGATGGCGAGATTGTAATCGGCCATCGCGAGATCGTCGTCACCCTTGTGCTCGTGGGCGACGCCGCGCACGTTGATCGCGCCGATATTGTCCGGATCGAGCTCGATGGCTGACGTCAGCGCCTCGATCGCCGGGTCATAATCGCGCTTGCCGATCAGCGCCTGGGCGTGAATGACGAGCGCGAGCGCTTTGTCCTTGCCGGTGACGCGGTTGGCGTTGAGCAGGTTCTCGCAGGCCGTCGTCCGCGCCTGGGTCTCGGCCTGGCGATCCCTGCAGGTGGCGAGGTCGTCGCCGGCTTGCGGGTCCGCCGCGGCGGTTACGATGCCCGCGAGGAGCATGATAAATGTCAGCGAGACGACGCGCAGCATGTTGTCAGGTCTGTTCCAGCCACATTTTTAGTCGATCAGCGATCGTGCCGGTTCATCTAGCCCGGAGTTCCTGACCCCGCCAAGCCGGGCCGCCCGTCGCGGCTTCTTTTCACGGACTCGTGTCACTCCGGCTGTAACAACCGCCCGGCCCGCCCGTATCTGAGGTGTCTGAAAACGCCGGGCAGGCTGTTCGCCAGCCCTCAACCGCCCTAAACTGTCAGGCCTTCCGAAAGAGGATCCGCCATGCGCCGCTCCGTCCTGTCCCTGCTCGCCGCCACCGCCGCCTTGTCGCTCGGCTTTGCCGCACCAACCCGGGCCGCCGCTGAAGACGCCGTCGTGATCCCCGCCCCCGCCATGGACGCTAGCCCCGCGAGCGGAATCCAGACCGCGGTGGTCGCCGGCGGTTGCTTCTGGGGCGTCCAGGGCGTGTTCCAGCACACCGCCGGCGTCGTCAACGCCGTCTCCGGCTATGCCGGCGGCACCAAGGCGACCGCCGACTACCAGACCGTCTCGACCGGCCGCACTGGCCACGCCGAGTCGGTCGAGATCAAGTTCGACCCCAAGAAGATCTCCTACGGCAAGATCCTGCAGATCTACTTCTCGGTCGCGCACGACCCGACCCAGCTCAACCGCCAGGGGCCCGACACCGGCACGCAATATCGCTCGGCGATCTTCACCACCTCCGACGAACAGAAGAAGGTCGCGGAGGCCTATATCGCCCAGCTCAACTCCGCCAAGGTGTTCAGCAAGCCGATCGTGACCAAGGTCGGCGCGCTGGAAGCGTTCTACCCGGCGGAGGCCTACCACCAGGATTATCTGACGCTGCACCCGAACCAGCCCTACATCGCCTTCAACGACATCCCGAAGGTCGAGAACCTGAAAAAGCTGTTCGCGGATAACTACATTGAGAAGCCGACGCTGGTCAGCGCCAGCAAGGCCACCAACTGATCTCGATATCATCAGAAAAAACGGGAGACCTATGCCCGATACCAGGACGAAAACCACCGACGACAAGGTCATCAAGAGCGAAGAGCAGTGGCGGCGCGAATTGACGCCGATGCAGTATGCGGTGCTGCGCGAGAAGGCGACCGAGCGGCCCTTCTCCGGCGAATATGAGCACGACCATCGCGCCGGCACCTATGTCTGCGCCGGCTGCGGCAACGTGCTGTTCGAGTCCGACGCCAAGTTCGATTCCGGCTGCGGCTGGCCGAGCTTCACCGCGCCTGCGGTCGAGAGCCATATCGACGAGGAGCGGGACAGCAGCCACGGCATGATCCGCACCGAGGTGCTCTGCTCCAAATGCAGCGGCCATCTCGGCCACGTCTTCCCCGATGGACCGGGGCCGACCGGCCTGCGCTACTGCATCAATTCGGCGGCGCTGAAGCTCGAGCCGAAATAAGATTGCGCGCCGCCGGGTTCCCCGATGGAACCCGGCGGCGCGATGTGCTTTTCTCTTCCAGCGGTGCAGCCGATGCGTGCATTCCGGCGGCCGCCAGGGAGGATGCCATGACACTTGGGACCATCCTGATCATCCTGGTGATCATTTATCTGCTGGGCGGCTGGTCCGGCCGGATCGGAGGCTATGGCTACGGCATGGGCCACTCCGGTATGGGGATCGGCGGCGTCGTTTTGGTGGTGTTGCTCGTCCTGCTGCTGCTTGGCAAATTGTAAACCATATAACCTACTGAACTGACTAGGCTTTCTGCGTCTGCGGAGCTGCCATGCGTGGATTCATCATCTCCCATCGCAGGGGTCGCAATTTTGTCAAATCGGCTTATATTAGGGGGCGAAAATGACATGCGGCGGGCCCGCTCGATTGCGGCCCCTGCCCTCCCAAACCCCACGCGCTTAAAGCCCCAGAGAAGATCACGAGGTCTTTGACCATGCGTCCACTGCGTCCGTTCAACTTCAACACTTCCGCCGAGCTCTTCCCCGCCGCCATCCGCAAGAAGAAGCGCGCGGGCTTCACCTACCGCCGGTTCGGCACCGCCGCCGAAGCCGTGCAGTTCGCGATGGAGCAGTTGCCGACGGATTCGCTGAACGGCGCGTATCTGCAGGTCGAGGAAGCTCGTTTCGACCAGAACGGCATCCGCTCGCTCTACGAGAGCGAAGCCTTCCCGCTGCCGCGCCGCCCCAAGCCGGCCCCGGCCGAGACCGACGCCGACGCGGCGTAAGTTTTCGCAAAACTCCGATGTGCGTGGAAAGCGCGATGGCCGAAAGCCATCGCGCTTTTTGCGTTTGGGGGCACGCTCTCCCCCGTCATTGCGAGCGCAGCGACGCAATCCAGAATCCTTCCGCGGGGACAGTCTGGATTGCTTCGCTGCGCTCGCAACGACGACGTTGAGAGATCCTGCGCAATGTCGACCGGATGGATCGGGGCGAGAGCCCTAGGTCTCGCCGCTACACCCGCGGCTGCTTGTCGAGCCAGCGGCGCAGGAGGCGGACGTTGCGCATGTTGGCGCGGAACATGACGTCGAAGGCATCGCCTGCGAACGGCACCATGCCGACCACGCCGTCGACCGCGACATTCCCGAGCATACGCGCGGTGATGTGCCAGGGCGCGCCCAAGGCACGCGCCTCACGCACCAGCCACAGCGAGATCGCGGTGGTGATGATGTCGCCGATGACAGGGATCAGCCCGATCAGCCCGTCGATGCCGTAGCGGATATTGGTGCCCGGCAGGACGAAGGCGACGTCGAGCAGTTTTGCGATCGCCTCGAGCCTGAGGATCCGTTGTTCCCGCGTCAGATTGCCGAACGGATTGCCTTGACCGAACTCGAAACGGAACTCGCGAAAGCCCTGCCCCACCGTTTCAGGCCGGATCTCGTTGCCCTCCTGGTCGATGATCGGACCGCGCGCCCTGCGGCCGGAAAAATCGCCGCGCGCTTGCGCCCCGGAACGGGACCCGCGTGGCACGAGGATGTCGTCGTCTTGCATGGTCATGGCCATTGTGAAACTCACGAGCGCAGCAGAGGTTGCTGCATCGCGTCCGATGGTCGCGCGCTCAGCTCGCCGCCGTCGCCGGCTGCGGCTCATCGACATAATGATGCACGAGCCAGGATGACAGCACCGAAGGCACGAAGCCGACCAGGCCGTACAGGATGAACTGCACCGCGCCCGAATCCGATCCGCGCGAGCCGTAGGTGATCGCGGCCAGGATAAAGGCGAACACGCCGATCAGCAGCATCCGCAGCACCGGCCCGATCCGCCTGACATGGAGCAGGATGTCGTCGATCGCACCGATCATCAGCGACGGCAGCAAGCCGAACAGATAGCTATATTGAAGGGTCTTGAAGAACACTGCGAACAGCTTGCCGACCTCGCCGAGATGCGCCTCCGCCCAGTAGCCGGACTGGTAGGTGGTCGTCAGCAGCAGCAGGAATCCACCGACGAACGGACCAACGAGCGCAAACACCAGGTAGCGTTTCATCAAGGGCTCCTCATACGCGAGGGCATTTATAACAGCGAGCCGGGAACCTTGGATAGCGGGGTCGCGGGCTGCCAGAGCGGAACAAGTGGCAGAGCGGCGGGTTCAGACTGGAGTTGAACTTGACCCATCAGATTTGGAGCCGCCGATGTCTCGTAACCTGTTGTTGCTGGCGACGATCACCCTCTCCGCCCTGTCGAGCGCCCCCGCCTTCGCACAAGGCCATATGGGCACACCGCAGGAGCAGAACGCTTGTTCGCGCGACGCCTCGCGGCTGTGCCGGAAGGATCTCGGCAATGACGGCGCGGTGCAAGGCTGCCTGCAAGCCAACCGGGCCAAGCTGTCGAGATCGTGCAGCAAGGTGTTCGAGAGCCATGGAATGTAACGGTCGGAATGTGAGGGGCGTGAAGATCGGCACGTGAGATCGGCATGCGAGCCCGCGCCGCATTTTGCGTGACGGAGGCGCAACAGCTGCAAATTCCTTCGCGTCTCCCATTGAAGCTTCGCGGCAATCGCGCATACTCGGCTCGGGCGGCGCAGCACTTTTCGATTCGAATATCAGGAAATCGAGCGACCACATCCGGGAATGAACGCCCGGCATGAAGGCTGCGACATGCGGCAGATCAAGCCGCGTGCGGCGTCCCAACAATCAAGCGGCTCAAATCCGCGCAACTCGGGGACGCATTTTTCATGACACGGTTTCGGACTATCGCCACGCTGTTCACCTTCGCCGCCACCGCCATCACCCTCCAGACATCGCCCGGCCTCGCCTTCTCGCCCGAAGCGCAGCAGATGTGCTCGAACGATGCGATGCGGCTGTGCTCCCGTGAAATCCCGGATATCCCGCGGATCACCGCCTGCATGGTGCGGAACAAGTCGCAGGTCAGCCCCGGCTGCCGCGCCGTGATGGACCGCGAAGCCGCCGCCGCGGCAGCAGCCCGCAAGCGGGAAGCCGCCGCGCAGTAGCGGTAATTTCGCCGATTGACGAGCGCCCCAGCGCGTCGGTCGTCAGCATCGAGCACTCATTCTGGAAATCCCGTTCCAGCGGGATTTCCACGACCCCCCGTGCGCCACGAGATCGCGCGTAAGCCCCAGCGAACCCTACTGCCCACACGCCTGTTAATCGCAGCTACGAGCGCCGCCCTTTCGCGCCGATCCTGGCGCAATGCCCGGCCCGTCTCTTCAATCTTCACCTGGCAGCGCTCGGTTTGGGGGGATGTTCTTACTAGGCAAGATCATTTCTTTTCCTCTGATGGCTGCTCAAATCTTTCGCAGGCCGAGAAAAAGTAAGTAACGATCGCGAGGGCAGCTGCTCGCGTTCGACGTTACCATCGGCACCACCAGCAAACACCACCATCTGCCCAAAAATTCCTATTGGCTCCGCACCAGACGAGCTGAGTTCCAAATATCTGCACCTGAAGCCGTCCGCCATTCGCTCAGCTTCCAACGGGTCCACTTTTTCGGCCAGATCCTTCCGAACTTGGTCGGCACCAAGTTGGCCAACGCCCAGGAAATGGAGCACCAAGGCCGGTAAGATATTGTACTCGACCTTCTTTTCAACGGTAGTCGGAAGCGCGATCTGTACGAGCGGATCGGTAGCCAGTTCGCCACGGATAAGGGCCAACGCCCGACCGATATTTTCGTACGTCGTACTACGAACGACCTCACCCCGCGCTGGCGCCCGGCCAAAGAGAGCAGCACGATCATCGAGAGACAAGGTCTTTGCCATGCCTATGATATCGTCGCGCGTTAAAATTTCCGCAGGAATAGAGTGTTCTTTTGACTTCTCTTGGACGCGACGAACCAGTTCGCTGGGCACTCGGCCTTGGTATAGACCCACTACGAAGGTCCACTTCCTTAGGAGCTCCTTCCAGTGATCGACTGCACCGTCAAAATCCGTGTCGATTTTCTCTAGTGCATCGTCTACGCTTGCTTGCCCGTACCGCGGGCCGTAGCACTGAAATACTTCTCCATTATCCGCGTTGAATCCGTCGCACTTGAGATCACCACGGCTACCCATTGGGATCGTCGGAGTGAAGGAAGCCTTCCAAAGCCGCTTGGCTATTTCCCGAAACAGCGCCTCAAAGGCGTTACCGTCCACGGAATCCAGCATCGTGCGGAGCCTTAACTCCTGCCATTGCCAGTCGTAGTCGTCGTCCTCCGCCACCGCAGCTCCCGCACATCTGGACGCTTAGGAGTTCCATCTTGATGTCTAAGCTGGCCGGGCGCAACCTCTGATAGGCCCCTAGCCGGTGCCTATCCCCTGGCTAGTCGCCCCACTGCGCGAAGGCGTCGTTGAAGGCGCGCTCGCCGGGGGCGCCCTTCTCGATGGCGATGATGGCACGGCGCTGGTTGGCGTAGACCAGCGGCACGTCGAACCAGGAGCGCTCCTTCAGGAGCTGGACGTTGCGGGCGCGATCGGCATCGACATTGGAGAGGCCTACCAGGAAGAAGCCGTCGGTGACCTTGACCGCGAGGCCCGCGAGCGGCGTGCCGCGCGCCTGCTCGTTCGACTTCATCAGGATGCCCGGCACGTTGGAGACGCTGCCGCTCGGAAAGTCCGGCGGCAGGATGAAGGTCAGCTCGGCGGTGTGGCTCGCCGGTAGCGACGAGTCGGTATTGCGGCGGAACGACATCGTCATCTTGAACTTGCGGTCGGGGATCTCGATCTCGGCTTTCACCGCAACGTCCGCCTTCTGGTTGCCCGACGCCTTGATCGGCTCGAGCCGCCACACCACCGAGCCGACATATTGCTTGCCCTTCGGATCGGACGGATCCTCGTCATAGAGCACGACCTTCTGCGCCACCGGCGCGGCCGGCTGGTCGCTCGCCGAGGGTTGGCCGACGCGATCCGGAATCTTGGGCTTGCTCTGCGGCTGCGAAACATCCTTCGGCGCCTCCACCACCTGGGTGGGCGACGGCTTGAGCAGATTGGTTGCGATCTGGACCAGCTGTTTGCCCCAGAGGATGCCCGCACCGACCAGGATCAGCACGATGCCGATGGCGATCGCGCTCTTGAACGGAAAGACCGAGCCCCTGCCGGCGCGCTTCTTGACGTTGCGGTCGGCCGCGATGCGTGCACGCGGCGACGGCGGCTGCGGCGCGTAGCGCTCGGCCTCCTCGATCGACTCGTCGTAGGAATAAGGCGCATCGCCTTCGCCGGCGCGGTTCTCCAGGCTCGGCTCGAGCCGGTCGAATTCCGGCGAGGGCGAGGGCACGTTGGCGTAGGTGCGGCGCGCGGCCCGGTTGGCTTGCGCGGCGGCGCCGCCGAGATCGTTCACGTCAGCCGTGATGTCGCGGAAGCCGCGCACGCCGGGGGCCGGCGGCAGCGGCGGCGGCGGCGCGCCCTCCGGCGGGCGCCGCGGGGCGGAGCGTCCG